>JAFSAK010000063.1 GCA_017441045.1 Clostridia bacterium | reverse complement strand
CCGTTGGAAGCCCGATATCGAGGTTTTCACTGATATAAATATTCCACGGGATTATTTTATTGATACTCTTAAAAGACAAGCCATTGTTAACGACGGTCTTTTATTCGAATTCCGTGAGCAGCAGGGTAACCGTTATATAACTCAGGAAATTATTTATAAAAACGGTATCGTTGATTATGTAAATGAAAAGGTCGGCGAAGAAAAACTTACCTCTGTTCAGTTCTGGAGCGCAGAGCGAAAGGGTAGGGACCGCGATGATAAACCCGAATATAAGGTTAAAATCAATGCGGCGCTCACTTTTTCAAACCGCCATACCCTAAAGGAATATTACCATAACTCAAGTTGGCTTGAATATGGCGGCGCCCCCGAAAGAGCCGTGAGAAACGCTTTTGTTTATCAGATAGATGCTTATATTAAGCAGACAAATAAATATAAAAACGGTGAAAGCAAGATAACCTTTTCCGATATTGAAGAGTGTTTGGTGCTGGTTATTTCTTCCTTTTCACCCGGCGGTTTGGTTTCCTATGAAAACCAAACCAAAAAATCAATAACCAATAAGTTCATAGGCGATGCTATGACCGAATTTTTGCGTCATCAGTTAGAGGTTTACTTTATCGAAAATAAGACGGAAGCCGATAAAATCGCCGATCAGGTACTTATTAATAAGCGAAGCCGTGAGCGAAGCGAAAAGGAAAGAATCAACCTTAAAAAGACCCTTGCCACAAGCAACTCTATGGTTGATAGAGTTCAGAAGTTCGTTGATTGCCGCAGTAAAGATGTGGCAGAAAGAGAACTTTATATAGTTGAGGGTGATTCGGCTCTTGGCTCTTGTAAACTTGCCCGCGATGCCGCTTTTCAGGCGATTATGCCCGTCAGAGGTAAAATCCTTAACTGCCTTAAAGCCGAGTATGATAAAATCTTTAAGAGTGAAATCATAACCGACCTGCTTAAAGTTTTAGGTTGTGGCGTTGAGGTTAAGTCAAAGGCGAATAAAAATCTTTCTAATTTTGATATAAATAATCTTCGTTGGAACAAAATAATAATCTGTACCGATGCCGATGTGGACGGATTCCATATCCGCACCCTTATTCTCACGATGATTTACCGTCTGATGCCCACCCTTATAAATGAGGGCAAGGTGTTTATTGCGGAAACGCCTCTTTATGAGATAAACACCAAGAGTATGGCGTATTTCGCCTATGATGAAACCGAGAAGAAGGAAATTCTTGAAAAAATCGGCGATGAAAAATATACAATTCAGCGCTCTAAGGGACTTGGTGAAAACCAACCCGATATGATGAATATGACCACTATGAACCCCGAAACCAGACGGCTTATTAAGGTAATGCCCGAAGATGCGGAGATTACGGCGGAAATATTCGAGATGCTTCTCGGCGATAATCTTGCGGGAAGAAAAGATTATATCACCGAACACGGATATTTATATCTTGACGATACCGATATCAGCTAATTTAGTAATAAAAGAATTTAAGGGAGAAGAAAATGGCTCCGAGAAAAAAGAAAGAAACAGAAATTAAACCCAAAAAGGAAATAAACGCTTATATTGCAGGGGCGGGAAGTGTTGTTGACCAGCAGGTTACCGAAACCATAAAATCAAACTTTATGCCCTATGCCATGAGTATTATTATTTCCCGTGCTATACCTGAAATAGATGGCTTTAAACCTTCTCACAGAAAATTGCTTTATACAATGTATAATATGGGACTTTTAAACGGCAATACCATTAAATCGGCAAATATCGTTGGACGTACTATGCAACTTAACCCTCACGGTGATGCGGCAATTTATGATACAATGGTTCGCCTTTCGGAAGGTCACGATGCGCTCTTGCACCCCTTTGTTGCATCTAAAGGTTCATTTGGTAAGGCGTATTCCCGCGATATGCAGTGCGCCGCCGCCCGTTACACTGAGGCAAAACTCGCGCCCATAGCGGAAGAACTTTTCACCGATATTGATAACGATACGGTAGATTTTGTAGATAACTATGATGCTACGATGAAGGAACCGGTGCTTTTCCCCGTAACCTTCCCCACGATACTTGTCAATTCCAATATGGGTATTGCGGCAGGTATGGCAAGTTCTATTTGTTCCTTTAATTTAAAAGAGGTCTGCGAAACTACTATCGCCTATATTAAGGATGATAGCGTAAATATTGCGGATACCCTTTTGGCCCCCGATTTCCCCATTGGCGGCGAACTGCTTTATAACCGTGATGAAATCGAAAAGATTTACGAAACGGGCAGAGGAAGTTTCAAGGTTAGGGGCGTTTACAGTTACGATAAATCGCAAAACTGTATCGATATTACCGAAATCCCCCCGAGTACGACAAGTGAACAGATAATCGAAAAGGTAGTCGAACTCGTTAAACTTAAAAAGATAACCGAAATCAATGATATTCGCGATGAAACCGACCTTAAAGGTCTTAAAATCACCATTGATTTAAAGAGGGGAACCGATGTAGAAAAGTTGATGAAAAAACTTTTCAAACTCACCCCATTGCAAGATAGTTTTTCTTGCAACTTTAATATCCTTATCGCATCTTCGCCTCGAGTTATGGGCGTTAAGGAAATTATCTCCGAGTGGGTTGCATTCCGTGAAGAGTGCGTCCGCAGAAGAGTTTATTTTAAACTTAATAAGGCCAAGAAGCGTTTACACCTGCTTAAAGGTATGGAAAAAATTCTTCTTGATATTGATAAAGCCATTAAGATAGTCCGCGAAACCAAAGAGGAAAAAGAGGTTGTTCCCAACCTTATGATTGGATTCGGTATCGATGAAGAGCAGGCAGAATATGTAGCCGAAATCAAGTTGCGCCATTTAAACCGCGAATATATTTTAAAGCGTCTTGAAGATATTGAGGATTTGGAAAAAGAAATCTCCGATATGGAAGATACCCTTAATTCCAGAGCCCGAATTAAGAAGATTATTGTTAAAGAACTTGAAGGCGTTATGGCGAAATACGGTAAAGAGCGCCGCACCAAGATAGTTTCTGCTGAAGCAGAAGAGGAAATCAGCGAAGAATTATTTGTGGATAATTCCCCCGTAACCCTGTTCTTTACTAAGGATGGTTACTTTAAGAAGATTACTCCTCAGTCACTTCGAATGAGCGGTGAACAGAAACTTAAAGAAGGCGATGAAATCACCCAGACAGTCGAGTCCACCAATGCAGAAGAGTTGATGTTCTTTACTACAAACGCTCAGGTTTATAAAACGCGAGTCGATAGTTTCGGCGATGGTAAAGCAAGTGTGCTCGGTGACTATGTGGCCTCTAAACTTGATTTCGATGAGGGCGAAAATGCCGTTTATATGGTAAATCTCACCGAGTATAAAGGCCATATGATTTTCGTTTACGAAAACGGAAGAATTTCAAAAGTGCCCCTAACTTCTTATGAAACCAAAACCAACCGTAAAAAACTTATTAAGGCATACTGCGAGAAGTTTAAACTTCATACCGCCCTTTATGTAAAGGAAGAGTGCGATTTATTGCTTAAATCTACAAACGGCAGAATGCTTATAGTAAATACGGCAAGTATCCCCGCAAAAACCACCAAGGATAATTCGGGTATTGCGGTTATGACTCAGAAGAAGGGCCAGAGAATTTATACCGTGGATGTTTATAATAAGGGTACTCTTGACAGTGAGCACCGTTATCGCACCAAAAATCTTCCCGCAGCGGGAAGTTTAAAGCCCACGGGTGAAGCCAAGCAAACGACGCTTGATATATAAATAAAATAAAAAAACCGCACGATAGCTTACGCAGTCGGGCGGCTGTCCGCCCAAACTGCAAACGCTTAAAACTCGGGCTGACAATATTAATATTAGCAAATGAGCAAAAATTATTTGCGGTAATTTTTGCCAATGGAGTGAATATAAAATGAGCAGAGAATTAGCAAAACAGTATGATCCGAAGGAAGTTGAAGATCGTATATATAAAATGTGGCTCGATGGAAAATATTTCCACGCCAAAAGAGAAGAGGGTAAGGAGACCTATACTATAGTTATCCCGCCCCCCAATATTACGGGTCAACTTCATATGGGTCACGCCCTTGATAATACTCTTCAGGATATCCTTATCCGTTTTAAGAGAATGCAGGGATATGATACCTTATGGCTTCCCGGCACCGACCACGCTTCCATTGCCACCGAGGCAAAAATCGTTGAAGCAATGAAAAAAGAAGGTATCACAAAAGAGGATCTAGGCCGCGAAAAGTTTTTGGAACGCGCTTGGGCTTGGAAAGCGCAGTATGGCGGCCGAATCGTTGAGCAGCTTAAAAAGATGGGCTCTTCTTGCGATTGGGACAGAGAGCGTTTTACCCTCGATGAAGGTTGTAATAAGGCCGTTAATGAGGTTTTTTATAATCTTTATGAAAAGGGACTTATATATCGGGGCGAAAGAATTATTAACTGGTGCCCCCATTGCTTAACTTCCATTTCCGATGCCGAGGTTGAGTATGAAGAGCAGGCAGGTCACTTCTGGCATATCCGCTATCCTTTGAGTGATGGTAGCGGTTACTTGGAACTCGCCACAACAAGACCCGAAACCTTACTCGGCGATACCGCCGTTGCGGTTAACCCCGAGGACGAGCGATACAAAGACCTCGTTGGCAAAACCGTTATTTTACCCATTGTTCATAGAGAGATTCCCATCGTTGCAGATAGTTATGTTGAGATGGATTTCGGTACGGGAGTTGTTAAAATCACCCCCGCTCATGACCCCAATGACTTTGAGGTAGGTCTTCGTCATAATCTTCCCGTTATAAATGTTATGACCGATGATGCTAAAATTACCGATGATTATCCCAAGTATGCGGGTATGGACAGATACGAGGCAAGAAAGGCCATCGTAGCCGATTTAGAGGCCGAAGGCGCCCTGGTTAAAATTGAGGATTATACCCATAATGTTGGCACCTGCTACCGTTGCGGTACTACCGTTGAGCCCCGCATTTCTAAGCAGTGGTTTGTTAAAATGAAACCCCTCGCCGAGCCCGCTATCGAGGCCGTTAAGATAGGAGAAACAAAGTTTGTTCCTCAGAGATTCGAAAAAATCTATTTCCATTGGCTCGAAAACATTCGAGATTGGTGTATTTCCCGCCAGCGTTGGTGGGGTCATAGAATTCCCGCTTGGTACTGCGAGGAGTGCGGCGAAATTACCGTTTCCAAAGAAGAAGCCAAGCGCTGTTCTCATTGCGGCAGTGAGAAGATAAATCAAGACCCCGATACTTTGGATACCTGGTTCTCATCTGCCCTTTGGCCCTTCTCAACTCTCGGTTGGCCCGATAAGGATGCGGAGGACTTTAAGCATTATTACCCCACCAACACCTTGGTTACGGGTTATGACATAATTCCTTTCTGGGTTATGAGAATGATGTTCTCGGGAATTGAGCATACTGGGGAAGTACCCTTTAATACCGTACTTATTCACGGCCTTGTAAGAGACTCTCAAGGCAGAAAAATGTCAAAATCCTTAGGAAACGGCGTTGACCCCTTGGAAGTAATCGATAATTTCGGCGCCGATGCTTTAAGATTTTCTCTCGCAACGGGCAATAGCCCCGGAAACGATATGCGCTATATACCTGAAAGGGTTGAGGCAAGCCGTAACTTCGCCAATAAGATATGGAATGCGGCAAGATTTATTTTAATGAATCTTGAAAGTGATAAGGTTATTCCTTTAAATCCCGCAGATTTTGCCCTTGAAGATAAGTGGATAATTTCTAAATATAATACGGTTATTAAGGATGTTACCGAAAACCTTGATAAATTCGAACTCGGCCTTGCTGTGCAAAAACTTTATGACTTTATCTGGGATGTTTTCTGCGATTGGTATATAGAGATTTGCAAATCTCGTCTTGGCGGTGAAGATAAGAAAGCCGCCGATACTGCGAGAGCGGTACTTACCTATGTATTTACAAATACCTTAGCGCTTCTCCATCCCTTTATGCCATTTATAACCGAAGAAATCTGGCAGTCAATGCCCCACGGTGAGCAACCTGCCTTGATGGTTACAAAGTGGCCTACTTATAAGGAAGAATTTAATTTCGCGGATGAAGAAATTGAATTTGAGCGCATTATGTCGGTTATTAAGGCAGTAAGAAATCGTAGAGCCGAAATGAATGTTCCACCTTCTAAAAAGGCGAAAACCTATATTGCCTCCGCCTTTTCCGATACCTTCAAAATGGGAACTTCCTATATCTGCCGCTTGGGCTCCGCTTCCGAAGTAGAAGTAGGCGAAAGTTTCGAACTTGAAGGCGCGGTAAGAGTTATTACCGATTCTGCTACCGTTTATATGCCTATGAAGGAGCTTGTTGATATCGATGCCGAAATCGAGCGACTGAATAAGGATATGCAAAAGGCAATTATAGATAAAGAGTTCTTCGAAAAGAAACTAAATAACCAAGGTTTCGTTGCTAAAGCCCCCCAGAATGTTATCGAACAGCAAAGGGTAGGTCTTGCCAAAGCCCTTGATAAAATCAAGATGATAGAAGATAGCATAGAAGAACTTAAAAATATGTAAAATTAAAAGCCGAGTCGCAAGACTCGGCTTTTTCTATCTTATTCGTATTTAATCAGCTTTTGGGCGGCCTCTGAGTTTTTGAAATATCCTTTGCAGATAGCGCCGAATAAAGCGGCGCCGTAGGCGGCTTCTTCCTTGTGAGCGGGGATATTAAGTTTCAAGCCGAATTTTTCTTCGGTAAGTTTTATAAATGGCTTGTTTTTTCTTATTCCGTTGCCCGAACCCATAAGTTTTACTTTTTCGGTGCTCATTTCTTTATATAGGTCGTAAAGTTCTTGCACCATACCTTCAAGCACTCCGAGGGTGAGGTTTTTAGGCGAAAAGTTTTCTGTAGAAATACCCGTGATGCTGCCTAAAATATCCTTGTTGGCGCGTGTGCCTGAAAAACGGGTATCTACCTTTAACGGCAAGCCCTTTTCTTCTGCCATTTTATCCATAATTTTGTAAACGGCGGAATCATCAATCGGCGAATAGTAGGATAAAAGTTCTTTGTAAAAATCCTTTAAAACGGCAAAAGCCCTGCCTCCGCAAAGAGCGGCGCCGACTATCAGATATTTACCCTCGAAGTAGGGGCGGGTTTCAAGGTTTTCGCTTTCGATAATTTTATCGGAAATTATTGAAACTTGACTTCCCGTTCCAACGTTTAGAAGAATTCCGTCTGCGCCTTTGAGGGTAGAGAAAACACTTGCTTGATTATCGCCGATGGCTACGCCAACGGGTATCTTTTTATAAGTGCCCGCAACCGTGAAATCATCAACAACACTTATAGAGTAATCATAATTGAAAGTTTTGTTTTCAAGGTTAAAAAGGCCGAAACTTGCCGCATCGCTTGTATGGATAATCGCTGATTTCAGTCCGCAAAGCCGCATAACAAAATAGTCATGAATAGTGCAGTGATTTACGGCGTTTTTCGGGCGAATATCGTTTTCTCGGTTATAAAAATCTGTAACATTGCCGTAGCCCGTGTGGCTGCCTAAAAAATTCGCATAGGTAGTATCTTTATATGGTTCGTCGCCCCGTTTATCCTGCCAGATATATAAAGGGCTTACCGCGCTACCCGATTCATCATAGTAAACGATGCCGTGCATCTGTCCCGTAACGCCGATGGAAACGGTTTCATCGGTGATGAAGGAATCGAGAATTTCGGTGGCTTTGCTTATTATCACTTCGGGGGATTGGATTTTTTCGAAACTTTTATCGGTTTTTATGAATGCATCGCTGTTTACGGTTTTGGAGTTTAAAACTTCGCCCGTGTTACCATCAATAACAACGCCGCATATACTCGTAGTACCTATATCAATACCTATAAGTTGCATATTTTCACCTAATAACACTCGGTAACCGTAAGGTTGCCGCTTATTTTATATTTACCCATACAAACCGCGGGCATAAAGAAGTAGTCACCTTTTTTGATTTGCTTTTCGTAACCCTCGCCGATTAATCTGCCTTCGCCTTCGGTTACAATGTAAATAGCATAGTTATCGGCTATATTAAGGGTAGCTTCGCCGCCTGTGAGAACAAGGCGGTTAATTATAAAGCAGTCGGTATGTTTTTCGTTTATGACCGAATATTTTTTGGCGCCTGTATTTTCATACATTAAAGCGGGCTCAACCATGGAATTGGGGGCTTCGCCGAATTGGAAACAATCAACCGCGATTTCGCGGGGAAGACCTAAATACATTTCCTTATCGTTAAGTTTATAGTCACCGCAAAAATGCTCGGGCTGGATAGTGAAATCGGTGGGCTCCTGTATTTCTAAAATCAGACAACCTTTGCCTATGGCGTGTACCGTCTTGGCGGGAACAAGATACACTTCGTCCTTTTTAGGTACGATATATTCGAGGAGGTTTTCCATAGCGTCCATATGGGTTTCGCTTAAATCGATGGCCTTTTCTAAATCATTTCTTGTTACGCCGCTTTTAAAGCCAAAGAAAATTTTGGCGTCTTTACGGGTATCAAGAATGGTCCAACACTCAGTTTTGCCGTAATTTGAATTTAAGTATTTACGGGAAAATGGCTTATCGGGGTGAACTTGAGCGGGTAGGCGGATGGCGCTATCGAGGGCTTTAACAAGAATTCGCAAAGTTTTGCCTTCGCCTAAAAGTTCGGTTGGGTGCAATTTTAAAATTTCATCAAAATAAAGGGATGAATCTTTAATTTTTGATACGCCCTCTTTTTCGCCTTTGGAATCTTTATTAAGGGCTTTAACCGATGAGGCAATCCACTCTTCAGGCATAAAACCATCTTCGGCTTTATCGCCGAAAAGACCTGCGAAAAGTTTGCCGCCCGTATAAACTCGACCTACTCGGTTTCTTTCAAAAAACAATGGCTCAAATTTCAAAATATTCACTCCTAACAACCGATAGATGTGGACTTTAAGTCAAGTCGGGTAATAATATCCTGCTGAATTTCGGGAGAAAGGTCAAGGAAATTAACGAAGGTGCCGTGAATTCTCATAATGTAAACTCCGCTGGGTGCATATTTTTTCGGGTCTGCGAGAACCTTTCTGAGAATTTCGGGGGTGGTAACATTAACGTAGAGATAGAAGGGAGAAACGCCCTCTTGATAGGGGTTGAAGAATAGGGGAGAAACTACATTTTCATAGAATTTAAGACCCTTTTCTTCGTAACTTTCGGCGGTAAAGTATTTGGGGTCAATACCGAGGTGAGAAGCGTAACCGCCGACAAACTTTTCGAAGGGAAGTTTCATATTGGAAAGCATTCTGAAACCAAGACCGTTTGATGCCTCGCCGTAAAGGGGGTCAACACCGTAGCCAAGCATATCTCGGGATTTTCTTCCGTCGGGAGTAGCGCCTACCCAATATCCGTAGGTTAGGTGGGTGGAAGGAGAGGAAAAATCTGGGCGGAAGGGGTTGCCGAGATAGTTTTTCTTACTTGATAGCATATCTGAAACGCGGTTAGCAATTTCCCGCGCCTCCTTATCAACATCTTCTAAATTATTGCCGAATTTATTGCAAGAAAGCAAGAACTCACGAAGTTCATCATAACCTTCAAAGTTTTTCTTTATGGCATCAATAAGAATTTCCTTGCCGTCTTTGTATTTTTCGTCCAGCTTATCAATGGCGATAAAGGAATCGGCAAGAACCGTCAAACCGTGAACAAGGCAACCGCTTCCGTTGTATTTTGTGCCTTGATTTTTGGGGTCACGCATATCGTGACCATATTCAAGTCCGCTCATAAAGGAACTTAAGAAAGGAACACGAAGATTACTTAAAGCAACGGAAGCGCCGTTACCGGCAGCAACCATATTGTCGATAACCTTATCAAGAGTTTTATAGAATACCTGTCTTATATTGTTGAGTTCAAAATCATCGGTTTCCATAAGTTTTTCGCCGCTTATGGCAGAATATCCGCCCATAAGCACCATTTCAAGAACTTTGGGAAGATTTAACCAACTGTTTGTTGTGTTGGCGTTATCTTTGCCCATAATAAGCGGCTCTTGGCAACCTGCGATACTGTAATCAGGAATATCTTCTTTGTCAACTCCGTTGCTCTCGAGAATTTGGAACATGGAGTCATCATTGAATAGGGAGGGGGTCAAAACTCCCGCAGAGAAGAAAAATCTTCCCATTTCTTCGTAGAGCTTTTTAGGTGTATTTTTATGCAACTTTACAGATAGGATGGGTTGAGGGAGATTCATATCGTAGTAGGCATCTAAAATGGCGTAGGACATAGTATTTGTCAGGTCGTTGCCTTCGTAGTCCCTGCCGCCTACGATAACATTTTGAGAAATAGCCCAACTTCTGTCACCAACATTATAGAAAACAAGAAAATGCTTAAAGAGTTCGCTTGCTTCTTCGCGGGTGAGATTTTGTCTGTAGGGCTCGAAAATGCGGTCGGCATTTCCAACGGAAAATGCGTAAGGGTTGGGGGCTTGTTCAAGGCACATAATCTCCCAAAGAAGAATATATAGTTGAAGCGCCTCATAGAGATTGCGGGCGCCATTATTTCTGATGTTTAAAAGGGCATCTTTAAGAAAATCGAGTTCTTTGTTTCTTTTGATGTCGCGAGTTTTCTTCTGCTCGTCAATAAGTTCTATATATCTATCAATCAAAATTTTAAGACCGGAAAGGGATATGGCGGCGGCCTCATAGAATTTGCCCGATTTATTTTCGGCCTCGGCGATAAGTTTATCAATGCCGTATTTCAAAGCGGTTCTGAAATCGGGGATAACGTGACCTGTAACCTGCTCTATAAAGAAGATAACTTCTTTAGTATAGTTTTCGGCCTTGGCATATGTAGCGTTAAGGTCTTTAACATAGGGAGTATCAGCGGTAAATTCACGAACTTTATTGATTCGCTCGGCCGTAAATTCCTGATTTGGCTCAATATCGCCGTATATAGCCATAGGGTCGCAATATCCAGAAAAGCCCTTAACAGTAAAAGATGGGTTAATCAGAGCGTAGGTTCTGGCAAAAGCATCCCTCTGCGTGCCGACAAATATGGCGTTATCGCTTAAACTTATAGGGAGTTCTCTTAAAACATCGCAAAGCAGAAGGGCCTTTTTAACCTCTTCATCGAGTCCCTCGTATTTAGAAGAATTATTCATCTCGATTTCTTTGGCTATAAACCATCCGTCAAGTCGCTTAATTTCTCTTTCTTCCAAGTATAGCGCCTTGGCTTTTTCAGTAATTTCACCTGATTTGTAAATATTTTTCATAATTTTTCTCCTATGTAGCAATAATTTTAAGATTATATTTTTTAAAGGTTTCCTTGAACTTATTAAGAGTTTCTTCAGAAACAAATCCATCCTTAATTTTATATTCCGTTTTCCATTTATCCTTGCCGTATTCATGGTATAAAAGAAATTCGAAATTTATATTATCGTGGGCGTGATGACTGAAATATTCTGCGAATTTTTCGGGGTGTTCTGTATTAACGCCGTTTATGAGAGGAATTCTTACCAGTAGCCCACGATTTTCTTTACAAAGAGATTCAAAGTTGGATTTTATGATTTCGTTGCCGATACCTGTAAACTTTTTTAGAATTTCACTGTCAAAATGCTTGAAATCCATAATGAGATAATCGATATATTCTGCTATTTCCAAAAGCCGTGGAGAAGTGGCGTTGGTTTCGAGGCAGGTGTGAACACCCGATTGCCTGACGGCTTTAAGAACCGAAATCAGTTCATCGGCCTGCAATGTAGCTTCGCCGCCCGTGAAGGTAACTCCGCCTCCAGAAAAGAACATAGGTCTGCAACTTAAAATTTCCTTTATAACTTCCTCGGCTTTGTATTCTTTGCCCGCGTTTTTGTCCATACCGTCCGCATTGGAGCACCAAAGGCAATGCATATTACAACCCGAAAGATGATAAACAAATCTGTTTCCGGGGCCATCTTGCCCGAAATTAAAACCCTTGCCGAAAATTCGCACAGTCCCTCTTCCTTTCTGTATTTTATTTGAGTATATCATATAGGGATATTTTTTAAAATTGACAAACAGGAAAATTAAATGTAAAATAAAGCAAAATGACAAAAGGAGAAGTGTATATGAAAAATGTGTTCAGCACCGAAAAATTACATAGGGTAAAAGAAGCAAACATCAATTTTTATACTACTCCCTTTATTCATCCCAAAAGAAAAATGAGGGACCACGATTTTATTTATCTCTTGCAAGGCGGTTGGAAATTAGGACAAAACGAAAAAATATATACCCTTAAAAAAGATTCTCTGATCATTTTGAGCGCAGATAATACCCATTATGGCGCCGCGGCGTGCGAAGAGGCGACAAAAACTATGTATTTCCACGTAAGCCAAGAAGAAGGGGATAAAAGTTTCTCTGCCGATAATACCGAGGATAAGGGTATACCAACCCTTATCGACGCCTCTGAAAACAAGCATATTAAAAAACTTTTCTCGGAAATAGTCAATGCATATTTATCAGGAAATAAACGAAAAGCCGATTTATATTTTGAACTTTTAATCTGCGAACTTTCGGAAAACAATATCGATTCGGCGGATACTCATACCGCCCTTAAAATCAAAAAGATAATCCATAATAATCCCGAAAAATTCATAAGTAATGAAGAACTCGCCCGTATGACCAATGTTTCTGTTAAAACGGCCGAAAATAAGTTCAAGGCAGCTTTCGGAACTACAATTCATAAATATATTTTAAGTTTCAAAATCAAAGAAGCGGTTTCTTATTTTACTTTATTCCCAGAAATGAGCGTTAAGGAAATTGCATCAAACCTTGGGTTTTATGATGAATATCATTTTAGTAAACAGTTTAAAAAGATAATGGGCGTGTCACCTCTTAAATACAAAGAAAGCAATAAATAAAAAGAACGGAAATTCATTTGAATTTCCGTTCTTTTTTGTTTTATTTAGAAAGCATTACCTTGTCGTTTGAGAATTCACTTCCGCTTGCCTTTTCGAAAAGACCTAAAAGTTCTTTTATGGTGAGCTTTTTCTTGTCTTCACCCGAAACATCAATGATTATCTTGCCTTCGTGCATCATAATAAGGCGGTTGCCGTACTTGATAGCATCGTGCATATTATGGGTAATCATAAGGGTGGTAAGATTATTTTCAGTTACCAATTTATCGGTGATTTCTAAAACCTTACTTGCGGTTTTAGGGTCAAGGGCTGCGGTGTGCTCGTCAAGAAGCAAAAGCTTCGGTTTTTTAAGTGTTGCCATAAGAAGTGTAACCGCCTGTCTTTGACCGCCCGAAAGGAGTCCTACCTTGGCAGAAAGTCGGTCCTCAAGACCAAGTTCTAAAGTAGCGAGCAACTTTTTATACTCGCTCCGTTCGCCCTTTTTAATGCCGCGAATCAGTTTACGCTTGGTGCCGCGCCTTGCGGCGATAGAAAGATTTTCCGCTATTTCCATATCGGGAGCGGTGCCTTTCATTGGGTCTTGGAAAACCCTGCCTAAAAATGCCGCTCTTTTATGCTCAGGCATATTTGTAACGTTAACCCCATCAATAGAAATGGTGCCAAAGTCGGGTTTCCATACACCTGCAATAGCATTAAGTAGGGTAGATTTACCTGCGCCGTTTCCGCCTATAACCGTTACAAAATCACCATCATTAAGGGTGAGATTAAGCCCCGAAAGAGCAGTTTTAGCGTTTATTGTACCCGCATTAAAGGTTTTTTGGAGGTTAGTGATTTCAAGCACCCTGCTCACCCCCTTCTATAAGCTCGGGTATTTCCTTTTGCTTGGTGAAATATTCGCTCTTGATATAGGGAACTGCCAAGAAAATAGCAACTATAATTGCCGATAACATTTTTAGATAATCGGTTTTAAGACCTAAGAGAACTACGAAATTATAAACGATATAATATACAACTCCGCCCGATACAACGCCGATTAAGCTTACAACGAAATTGGGCTTGATTTTTAGCGAAACAGAAAGGCCGATAAAGATGGCGGCAAGACCGATTACGATGGCGCCGCGGCCATCATTGATATTGGCAGAGCCCTTATACTGCGCTAAAAGCGCTCCCGCGAAAGCAACAATTCCGTTGGAAATTGCAAGACCTATAACCTTATTAAGTTTAACGTTAACACCCTGAGCGCGACTCATATCGGGATTATCGCCCGTGGATTTAAGGGTGAGGCCAACTTCGGTATAGAAAAATCTCCAGAGCAGGATTATAACCGCGGCAATAAGTATAACCGCTACGATTATAGAGCGATTATTTTCACTCATATGCACAAGAAGATTATTGGCTCTCGGGTCAATTGCTACAAGTGATTTGCTTCCCATAATGGAAAGGTTAATCGAATATAACATAAGTTGTGTCAGAATTCCCGCAAGTATGGCGGGGATTCCGAGGAGTGTGTGCAAAAGACCTGTAAGGGTACCCGTAAGCATACCTGCTATAAAAGCAGCGATAACACTCACCCATACGGGAACACCCAAAGAGATAAGCACCGCGCAGACACATCCGCCCGTACAAATAGAGCCGTCAACGGTAAGGTCGGCGATATCAAGAATTTTATAGGATATATATACGCCTATCGCCATAAGTCCCCATATAAGACCCTCGGCAACGGCACCGGGTAGAGCATATAAAAAAGCCATTTTTTACCTCAAGTATAGTTTATTTCTCGGGAACTTCAATTCCGAGAGTTGCGCAAAGTTCATTGTTATAAACAACGGTGGGAGTAAGGGTGGCAACATCGAAATCCTTAGGAGCTTTTTTGCCGAGAAGGATTTCTGCCGCCATTTCACCGGTTTTGCGGCCGAGCTCATAATAGTCAATAGCTAAACTTGCATAGCAGATTTTGCCGCCGTAGCTTGTGAAAACGGGAACCTTCTTATCGGTGCAGATGGTACCTACAACAGAATCATTATCGGCAACGGTATTATCAGAAGGAACATAAATCGCCTTTGAATTGTTAGCCGCATTGTTAACTACGGTCTGAAGCTCGGTGGTATCAGAGAAGGTGTATGCCTCGGCCTTAATCTTCTTTGCTTCGAATAGTGCCTTAACTGCCTTATACTGAATAAGAGAGTTGGATTCATTAGCGCAATAAATAACGCCTACAGTATCGCCCTCTTTGAGCTTTAGGGAATCTATCATCATCTGCGCTTGTTCATCAAAAGGAACAGCATCGGAAGTGCCGGTTACGTTTTCGGGGATTTTACCTGAAAATGTATCTGCATAATCGGTAACAGATGTGCCGAGAACGGGGATAGTGGTTGTGGCATTAGCGGCCGCCAAAAGAGAGGGAGTAGCGTTTGCCATAATCATATCAACCTTCTTTGCGGTGAAGGTATTAACAACAGTGGCGCAAAGGTTGGTTTCGCCTGCAACCTGAGTATCGAACTCAACGGTCTTACCCTCTTTTTTGAGAGCTTCGGTCAAAGCATCAATAAAGCCATTGGTTGCTTTATCAAGGGATTCGTGCTCCATAAGCTGACAGATACCAACGGTAAAATC
Organism: Clostridia bacterium; assembly: GCA_017441045.1. The sequence continues at coordinate 7,437 of JAFSAK010000063.1, read as the reverse complement.
CGTCTTATCACCGCAAGCGGTGAGGGAAAGACATCCGCCAACGCAAAGAGTAAGGGTTAAAATTAATGCTACGATTTTTTTCATAATAAAGACTCCTTTATTAAAATAATTAAAAAATAAAACCCTGCATCCTTTTCGGATACAGGGACAGTTTCTAAAACCGTGTTACCACTCTGCTTCATCTTCTTCTCGCGAAGAAGACCTCGTTAGGTGCCAATACACCTTAGCAATATAACGGTTGCAACCGGCAAGGCCTACTCTTATTTTCAGCCCGCAACTCGCAAAAGGAATTCACCGAAATTTTCGTTACTGCCTTGCACCAAGCGGCAGCTCTCTGAAACTCAAATAAACGGTTACTGGTTTTTGCTCAAACGTTTTTGAATCAGTATAGAATTATTTTATATAACTTTTTTCCGTTTGTCAAGTTTTTATTGCAGTAAATCGGAGCAAATTACAATATCCTACAATATTTTCAAAATTAAGGTTGCAGTAGTATATAAATTATGTTACTATACTTATATATGTGAATTTTAAAGGAGATAAAACGGAAATGAAAAATACCATTAAGCGTTCTTTAGCATTATTTATGGCTATTGCGGTATGTTTTACTTTGGTTTTCAGCGTGGAAACCCCCGCCAGAGCCGCAAGTTATGTTTATAACTGGGGCACTCGCGGAACTGTTGCTACTTCTCTTTCCCAAAGTGCGACAAGTTTTTATAGCAAAAATAACACTTCTTATGCCGCTCTTTCTGCTCTTTCGGGCGCAAGCAGTGAAAGTGACGTGAAATATAGCGCACTTTATAAAAAACTTCAAAGCATAATGTCTTCAAGTCAAACTTATCAGACAAGTTATAGCGCAACCAGAGACCTTTTTAAATATACCGATTGTCAAAACGGCGGCGGAAAAATATCTTCGTTCTATTCGGGAACACTGATTGGTCCCGATTGGGATGGCGGTTCAACCTGGAACCGAGAACATACCTGGCCCAATAGTAAGGGTGATAATTCGGGCAATGGTGAAAATGATATTATGATGCTTCGCCCAACCTCTGTTAGTGAAAATTCAAGCCGCGGAAACGATGCGTATGGTAAATCTTCGGGTTATTATAATCCTAATAAAGCATCAGGCGATCGGTATGACCTTCGCGGTGATGTTTCAAGAATTGTCCTTTATGTATATGTTCGTTGGAATTGTACCAACACTGCTCCAAAGGGAAATGCTAATAGTATTTTCGGTTCGAATGGTATTATTCAAAGTAAAGAAGTTCTACTCGAATGGATGGCAGCAGACCCCGTTGATACCTGGGAACTTGGTAGAAACGATTCAGTTCAGTCAATAACGGGTACTCGAAATGTATTTGTAGATTATCCCGAACTTGCATTTGCTTTATTTAATACAAGCACCCCCGCAAACTTCACTTCTCCTTCGGGCAATTCTTATGTAGGCGGCTCGGCTTCGGGCGGCAACGATTCCGGCAATAGCGGCAATAGTGGCTCAAATACCGGTAGCAATACAGGTTCTAACACTAATACAAACACCGGAACTAACGCAGGCGCAAATTCGGGCGCTTCTAATCAGAGCGGCTCCGTTTCGGGCGGCTCCAATACAGGCAGTTCAAATAAATGTGCTCATAAGAACGTTCAGGTAATCGAAGCAGAAGAAGCTACTTGCGATAGAGAGGGCTATACCGAAGGTAAATATTGTAACGACTGTAAGAAATACATAAGCGGCCATAAGAAAGTTGACCCCATGCACGCTTATCAGGGCGACTGCGATACCGTTTGCGATGCTTGTGAAGAAACTCGCGAACCTCTTGGTGAGCACGAATTCTTTGATGGCGCTTGCAGAATTTGCGGCGTATCCGAAAACGGCGAGGAAGCAGTTCCCGATACCGATAACGAAACCGATGAAGATCTAATCACCGATGGCGAAGAAAAGGATAATAAACTTATATGGATTATCCTCGGCGCAGTAGCAGCCGTTATAATTATCGGCGGCGGAGTAACACTCTTTATACTTTATAAAAAAGGCATAATCTTAGCTAAAAAATTCGATGACCTTGGCGATCAATAATAAATAATTAAAGCACAAAAAGGAAGCGAATTTAAGAGTCGTGCTATATAGGACAGTTAAAAGGCTGTGTAGAAATTTTCTACACAGCCTTTTAAATTTGTCTTATACTGTAACAAGCGGGGGAAATGCACGATACATTTTCCAATATTTAGGAGAACGTAACGCCGTTTGTTCATTATTATATTAGGGATAATGAACTTAAGATTTTTCCTTGTAAACTTACATTTTCAATTCCATATTGCGTTTCTCAACAAGGAGAGTTGTAGCTTTCACTTCATTTAAAATTGCACCCTCATCTTTTGTATTAACGTAATATCCAATATTTGAAATCCTTTTTAAAATCTCATCTTCTATTTCTTTAACATTCGCCGAAGATTTTGAAGGGCTGGAGTGTATTAAATCATATAGTTTTTCGAGGGCCTTATTTGTTTTTTCTGATCCAACACATCCGATAAAAGTTTTTACTTTAAAAGATGCTTCTTTGATATAAGCCACTTCACTTTTGTGGATTTCAGTTGCTTCGGCAGTTGTTTCGTTAGCAATTAAGTTTACTAAGAAAAGTGCCGCAAAAATAGCTGCCATTATGAACTGGATAACAAACGGTATTTTATAAGAATCCAATTTTGCGAAAACAAATATTATACCAACAACAAATGCCGAAAAGAAATATACAGTTGAAACTGAATATAGTGCGAGTCCGAAAATTTTGGAATTTGCTTTTTGACGAGTTAAGAGCGAAGTTAATAAAATCATTAAATAGGAGAAGTTAATGAATCCAAAGGAAATCCAAACAGAAGCAACATGCTCGGTACCACCTAAGATAAAGAACACCAAGTTAAAAACTACTAAAAATATTAATTCTAAAACCAGTAATAAAATCGATTTCTTTTTCATTTTAATTTCCTCACATTCTGCTTAGTATTTCTGCTTTTTTTGCATCATATTCAGCTTGTTCAATTAAACCAGCATCAAGCATTTTTTTGAGCTTGCTTAGAGTTTCAATCGGGTCTTCGATAGCAGGCTGATTTTGATTAGTAGGTTGAGCAAATACTTGTTGAGACATTGCACCAAACGCACTTGCTGCACCAAAGCCCATTCCAATTCCTGCTCCCGCTGCTGCAGCACCACCGCTAGGATTCTCTGCCATAGATTTCATAACATCCACAGCCTGTTGACGCCCCCAGTCATCTCCAAGCACTCCCATGACACCCTTATCAGCATAAGCGGTATCATATTTCTGGCGTTGTTCGTTATCCTCAATGTCTAATGCAGAAACAGTGAATTTAACGCATTTCAAACCATAATCATCCAAAATTTCCTGCATTGCAGGTTGAATATCATTTGATAATTCATCTAATCTTGCATCAATTCCAAGTATTTCGGTTTTACTTTCCATCAAGGTCTTAGCAATTGCGCTTCTGATTTTGCTCTGGAATTCATTAAAAAAATACTTGTTTAATTCCGACTGAGTTTGGAAAAGCACGTTGTTGCCGATTAACTTTTCAAGGAATTTTGTAGGATTTTCAATTTGTACTTTATAAGCGCCTCTTCCTCTAAGCTTCGTTGTAACACCAAGAACGTTATCTCTAACCTGAATGGGAGATTCTGTGCCCCAAAGAATTTCTTCGCTATGTGCTTTTTTAACAAAGCAAACCACACAGTTAAATGTGCTAATGCCACCAGAGAAAGCATTTCTAAGTCTGCTTATGAAAGGATAATTTTCAGTAGAAAGTTCGTATTTGCCGTTTTCAAATGTTTGAACAACTATACCGTCTTTAATAAATATAGCTTCTTCTCCTGGCATTACGATTAAGGTTGAATTTGTATTAAAATCCTCTTCAGGCTGACGCCATATTAATAGTTCACCAGGACCAGAGTTCTTTATGACATCGGTCCAATGTTTTTTCCCTCCAACATAATTTACTTCGTTGGGATTTTTGTTAAATAATGACATATTAGTTTCTCCTTATAATCAATTAAAATAAATAACACCCGAAAAAGCAACAATGAATGCTGGATTCTTGTTCCATTAACGGATGTTATATTTAAGGCAATTTAACAGTATATAGACACCAATAAAATAATGGAACTGTGTCTTTTATAGTCCAGATATTAAGGCACCTTTTGTTGCAAAATCATTCTTTGCATTATTTGCCTGTGCAACAAATGCACCGAACTCTTCTTGGAGCTTCTTGCGGTCTGATTTGCGTTTGAACCAGAAATAACCGAACAAGGCTGTTCCAATGAGAGATATACCATATGTAGCCAAAGCAAGTACCAAGCATATTATAGCGGTTACTAAAAATCCTGTACGCTTTGAAGCTAGTTTATTCTGTCTTGCTGTCAGTTCATCATGCTTTGCTTTACGCTCTGCATCAACAGGAATAGTTTCCCAAAGTGAATTTGAACCGTCACCAGTTACATACAAAGTGTAATTTGCACCACCGTATTGGTATCCTAATTTGTAAACACCCAAAGTAACTCTTGAGGTATCGTCTTTTTGAACTTGGCATCCGCCCAATGACAAATTACGATACTGCTTATTAGCTAAACTGGTTTCGGCATTTGCTCTTAATTTTCTTTCCATTACAGGCTTTGCATATTCATTGAATGCTGCTGGAGCGGGTATATTATATGTATAGGGTTTTACATCAGCAGGAAATGATAATTCTTCTACGTCAACCAACTTATTTGCATCATATCCATGATACAAATCACAGGTGATGTTGCTCAACTCGCGGCTACCAGGTGCAAAAACTGCTGCCGAAGCATTTGTTGCGCCGCTCATAGGAGTCCATTCGGTATAGGTTTCGGTTTGCATTTTAACCTTGCCGTTACTTTTAACTTGGCCACCAGCAAGTCTTTCTTTTTGTACGCCAGCTTCATAGTTAAATGAAGCCATTCCGTTACAATAGAATAAATATGACGGAACGGTAAGATGCTCTTCTGAATAAACTGCACCTTTTTCGAAAATATCAAGTGGGAACACTATTGAATTATCAAAGGATTTAAAAATCGCATTGCTAATGTCAGGTTTTGTGAGCGTCATAGAAACGCCACTGTTGATGTTCTCCTTTTCAAGAATTTGTGAGTTTTTAACTAATCCGTCAATAACACTTTCATTATGACAGTAAGGGCAAGTTGCTTTTCCTGTTGCCTTGTCCGTTACTTCCATTGTTGCGCCGCATTTTGAACATGTTAACTCTATTGCTGTTGCCATGTTTTTTCCCTCTTTCATAAATAAAAATTTAATATTTATTAAAACCCACTTTAAATAAATTAGGATTTAAAATTCTAACGGTGTTTTCAATAGGTTCGTGTTTTAAACCCTCTGCTTTCACCGATCGCATTAGTTAGACGAATAAAAAAACAAAAAGATTTAAAAAAACAAAAATTTTTGAAAAATTTGTTTTTTCGACATAAAACACCTCCTTAATTATAATCTCATAGCATTAAAAAGTCAACCATTTAATGCTATGAGCGGTTATAATTTTAACGTTTTTTCAATATAATTAAAGAAATCAGCATTGAAAGGAGCAGTTTGGATGAAGAATGATACATTTCTTGTTGAAATGGGGTTAAGAATTGCAGGATGCAGAAAAGAACTGCACCTAACACAAGAGCAACTTGCTGAAAATATTGATGTCAGTTTGCAAACCATTTCTTGTATTGAACTTGGTAAGAAGGCGGTTAGACCTGAAAATTTAGCTAAGTTGTGTAAATCTTTACAAGTTTCTTCTGACTATGTTTTGTATGGAAAACGTGATGCTAAACAAATGGAAGAAGTAGCGAATAAACTTGCCTCTCTTGGCAAACAAGAATATGATTTTGTATGTGAGTTGGTAGCTCATTTTGACAGATTATGTTCTAAAAGATAACTACTGGTTTTTGTTTTATTGTTATATGACTTTTAAATATAAAAATGCTCTGCAAATGTAGATTTTTCCACACTTGCAGAGCATTTTCTCAATTTTCCTTTGTTAATCTTTTTCTGTAGTATGTTAGACACATTGGGATTTTATTTCTTTAATACTTTTTTACACCAAGTGCGTTTATGGCAATTAGGGCACTTTAAGTAACGGGTGGTTCCCATGTGCATCGCATTAAGCGCCTCCAGATAGGTAGGCACAATTTCGTGACCGCAATTTTTGCACTTATAAGCACCTACGCTGACTTCAAGCTTTAATGCATAAAAACAAGGTATTAAAAACACAACGCAAACGCCAAGAATTGTGACAAGTTGCCAAACACCTTCAGGTATTAAAAATGCGGCAATAAAGAGACCTGCAATTAGTGCTGTTATACTTACAATCATAATTGCCCACATTGAAGTCCAGATGGTTTTGTTTTTCTTCTCTAATTCTTTTGCCATCTGGAGCAAAAGTTCCTCGTTTTTCTGATTACTGTTTTCCATATTGATTTTCTCCCCACTTAATAATTCGTTTACACTGATGCAAAGAATATCGCAAAGCTCGAGCATTATGGATGAATCAGGTAGCGCTTTGCCGCGCTCCCATTTTGATACCGCTCTATCGGTAATATTAAGTTTTTCTGCTAGTTGCATCTGGGTAAGATTTTTACCTTTTCTGCATTCGGCAATAAATTTTCCGATTTTTACTTGGTCCATAATTTTCTCCTTTTGCGTTACTGCAATAGTATTTTAGCAGAGAAAAAACAAAAAATACACACACCGTTGGTTGAGTTTGCAATTATTCTTCAATTATTGGTGTTACAACAACATTACCGTGACTATCAAGAAGGGGAGTAAGACCGCCGGCATAACCGCTTTGGTAAAATATATAATTCACACCCGTTTCTTTATCAACTAAAATTTCGGTTGCCGTTAATCCGCCTTGGGAATAAACCTTTTTAAATCTTTTTTCTTTTGCCATAGTATCATCTCCTATTTAATAACTAAAAAATTCCTTTATTATATTTAATCATCGCATAAAAACTTATACCGATTCCCGCAATCAGGCCGATTGCTAGAATTATCATTCCAATATTATTGAAAATTGCTTTTTCTGTATAAATTGCAATGATTGAAAGCACGCTGCAAATCATAACTGAGATACCAATTATAACGGTGCCGATACCGACCTTTTTACCGAAAGGAATTCTATCCTCTTCCGCAACTCGCTTTCGGTGATAGGAGTGAAGCATAGAAATATTACCCTTCATATTTGAAATTCCAATGGCAACACACATTACGCCCACTAAAAAAGCAACTATAAATCCAAACATATTAAACCCTCTTTATTTGATGATTAGATTATAGCATTTTGTTTTTGTGAGTGCAAGATATATCGCTAGAAGATTTTATTGGCTAAACTCAAAAGCCAATTTCGATAAACCTGTCGGAT
>JAFSAK010000062.1 GCA_017441045.1 Clostridia bacterium | reverse complement strand
TTATAAAATTGGGGATATAAGAAACGGCGAATCGAAAGTATCTTCGAAGGGTTGGCTTCTTTTTAAAAATCACATAGCAATTAAGGACAAAGGCACCTATATTCGATAGAATATATCCTACTATGGCCGCTATATTTTCCTGCATAATAAGACAGGCAAGGGATGAAAAGACCGCCAACGTAAAGGTATTTACGCACCCGATGGCGCAGTATTCAAGAAAACCGATACTTAAAAAAGTTCTTTTTAACATCAAGAGAAATTTTTTCACGCCATCCCTCCTTTAGTTTGGTATACATTTATTATACCAAATTATCGGAGAAATTACAAGAGAATATATTGTTTGCCCTATTCCGCAGAGATTTGTAAATTCACCATATTAACTTGCTTCAAATTCGCCCGATTGGGTTCCCACCGTTACGGTATAGGTTTCGCCCTTTTGGATTTCGGGATTTGAAATAATGATAACGGCGAAATCAAGTTCGGGTTTATAAGATATGAGGGTTTTACCGCTTGAATCTTTTAAAGTGATTTCCGTTCCCGCGGAGCCGTTACCTACGCTTACTGCCACAACGCCTTGATTTGAATCGCTGAAGGTCTGCGCCATACCCGATGCGCCCGTACCGATAAAGGTGCCGCCGCTTATTGTGGCCGTTTTATCATAATCCAAAGTTGCCGTATCGCCGCGAGTGGGTCCGACAACGGTTGTATTTCCACCGCTGATTTCCAATGTGCCGTTAGCGTCAATTCCGTCACCCGAAGCATTGATATAAAGGGTGCCGCCGGATATTTTAATGCTGCCATCAGAGTTTCCCGACATTCCACCGCCCATTCCTCCGCCAAACATACCGTCGCGGCCGCCCGCCGTACCGCTTTGGTCGGTACCGCCCGCGGCATTTAGACCATCATCGCTTGATTTAAGTTTAATGCTACCGCCTTTGACATCAATATGCAAGGCCTCCAGCCCTTCATAACTTTCGGAAATATCAATACTGCCCGCCGTTATAACCAATGTATCTTCGGCGTGAACGGCATCATCCCCCGATGCAATACTGAAAGCGCCGCCGTTAATAGTGAGAGAGGTATCGCTATGAAGCGAATCATCGGCGGAATTTATAGTAAAATTACCGCCCGAAATCAGCATACCGTTTTTGGCCTTCAATCCCTTCATACTTATGCCGCTCTCCGAGGTGTCCGCGGTACTGCTTGGCGCACTTCTGGGTCGCATTCCACCGGGCCTTCCGCCGCCCATAAATCCGCCGAAAGAATCGGATTGTTCTTTAGCGCCGTTTTCACTTCCGCCGCCGACGAGAAGTTCAATCGTTCCGCTTTCAATCTGCATATGGGCGCCCGCGTAAATTCCGTCGCCTTCGGCCTCCGCCTTAATATTTCCACTTCCTATATAAACGAAACCCAGAGAGGCATCATCGCTATTTTCGGCGCGTACTGCATCCTTGCCCGCATCAATATTAAGCGTGGCGCCGGCTATCCGAACGCTATCATTTGCATCCAGCCCGTGCGAAGCGGAATTTATAGTGTAATTTCCTCCCGTGATCACCAAATCATCTTTGCAGACAATTCCGTGTCCTATAGGGGAGGTGACCGTTAAAGAGCCCGTTCCGTTTATTGTTAAATCCTGTTTTGAAAACAGGACTCCATCAATATTGTTATCGTCTATAGCAGTGAAACTACCGCCGTTAGCAAGTGTATTGGCGCTGCCTTCAGCAAGGGTTAAAAACACCTTATCCGCCTCTAAAATATAGAGTGCGGCCGAGGTTTTGCTCGTGATATTAACGCCGCCGAAAACAAGTTGCAATTTTGCAGTATCGGGCGCGTTGACAATTAGCATACCGTCACTCAGTTCACCCGATATAAAATAGGTTGCCTCCTCGGTGATGGTAACTTTAGAGCCCGATATTTTGACGCTATCTGAACTTGCATCGGCTGAATTTCCGCTTAGTTTGATTGTAACCGCCGAACTTTCATCATACTCGGATTTATTATCCCGCTCGGTAAATATATCGGCTTCGGTTTTAAAAAATTCCACCTCTGCGGGAGCGGCGTTTTCGCTTCCTGATTCCGTATTATCCAAAGAATTTATGCCGTTTGATTCTCCGCTTTTTCCGCAACCCGCAAGCAAAGTGATGACAAATATCAGAATTAATAAGTTTGATAGTATCTTCTTCATATAAGCCCCCCGTTACAGTTCTAAACTGACGGTTTCCTGTTTAGATACGGCAATTTCAAGATTTCCGTTGCGGCAACGGATTTTATCAATCATCTCTTTTTCACGGGTGGTATCTCGAAGTTTAACATTATATGTAAGTTTAAACATACTTCCCATATTGGTGCTCTTAACACGTATGAGGTCATAAGTTACCGCAAATTCAGAAAAAATGTCATCAAAAATATCCGAATAATCCAAATCTTCGGGAATTGTTACGGTAATGGTTTTAAAAACGGCGGCGTTCTTTTTGGCGCCGAAATCAAGATGGTTATAAAGAACAAACATTATGCACATTATAACCGCAAACAGCGTTGCAAATCCAAGATATCCCATACCCGCTATAAGCCCTGCGCCCATTGCTAAAAACAGAGCGCATATTTCTTTTGCGGTGCCTGGTACCGAACGAAATCTTACCAAACTGAATGCTCCCGCCACCGCAACGCCCGTTCCAACATTTCCGTTTACCATCATAATAACAACGCAAACCACTGCGGGTAAAAGCGCCAATGTTACAACAAAACTTTTAGTATAACGTGTGCGGTACATATAAGCAAACGCCATCAAAAGACCGATTATTAAAGAGGTGACGAGGCAAAGTAAAAAATCGGTCACACTTATGACATTTACCAAATCCGTATCGAATAATCCCTTAAAAAACTTTTCAACCATCTATATTTACCTCCAGTGTATTATATGCGTTTATTTTGTGATTTTGCGGGAAAATCAGCGTTCTATAGGCCGTACCGTATTTTGAGAATGAGGTTTTATATATCTTTTCCTCTGAGAGCACCCTTGTCATCCAAAGAGGAATTCCGCCCGAACACTTTATCTCCATCAGAATTTTTCCTTTGGGAAGAATGGGAATGCCATATACATCGGATTCAAGGGATAAATCCTCTTGTCTGCAAAGAACATTATCATCGAAAGTTACGCGAAAATCCGCGCCATCATTTGCATAGTAGGCCTGCCGCTCGTAAGAAAGAAATACCGTCGGATGCAACGCGCCGTAGTAATCAAGAAAATAATCGATTTCTTTTGATATCTGGGTGGCGCTTTCCTTATTTTCTTCGCCCGATAGCCATCTGACTGCCTCACCGTTGGTCATAGCTATTCTTCTTTTATATACTTCCTTTTTATACTTCCTTTTAAGCTCCACAAAGACCGTGCTGTCGGCCGCCGCTTTACCGTAACTGCGAATGCGCAGTTTTTCTTTATATACGGGTTTTTCAATAGAGCGGCGAATTAAAAGAAATGTATCCGTATCATAATAAAGATTACGAATGGTGGTTCGGCCATATTTATCAAGTTTCATATATGGTTGCAGGGCCGCGAGAACCTTTTCCTTCTGGTCTAGGGTCAACATATATTTGAGTTCGTATCTTCGAAACACTGTCTGAAACGCCATATAAAATTCCTCCCGCACCATGATAATATCATTGTACGAGAGGAATTTTATATATTTATTAAAAAACTTTGAACACATTGGTGGACCCGA
>JAFSAK010000061.1 GCA_017441045.1 Clostridia bacterium | reverse complement strand
CTTTTTCATTCCGTAGAAATCGCGGTCAAGAATTTTTTCTGCCTTCTTAATATCCACCTTGGATTTACTGCGCTTATTCCAAGGAAGTTCGAGGCATAAATCAAGCCAACCGCGAAGAACGGTGCCTTCGTGGGAACCTTGAGGCATTTTGGCAAGTTTGCCAATTTCGGTTTTGATTTTTTCCTTAACCTCATCTTTAGCATCAAGGTTAGATAATTTTTCGTAGTAATTATCTATCTCACCGGCGCTATCATCACCGTAAAGTTCATCACTTATTACCTTCATCTGCTCTTTAAGGTAATATTCCTTTTGATTTTCATCAATTCCTTTGCGGGTTTTCTCGCCGATTCGGTTATCAATTTCGGAAATCTGACGCTCTTTGTTTATCATTTCAAGCAGAATTTTAGCCTTTGTTACAGGGTTTAACTGCTCTAAAATATATTGTTTATCATCAAAGGGCGCAGGAATATTAAATGCGATATAATCGCAAAGATACGGTATATCCTCGTTGGTTGCCACGGTGCTTATAATATCGGGGGCAATATGAGGATTAACATTTACATACCTTTCAAACTCAATTCTGATTCTTCTTATAAGGGATTCTTTATATACCTGACGGTTACGCATCTGCATTTCTTCGCACTTCTCCACAAGAGCGGTATAATAAGCCCCGTTATCACTGAGCCCTTGATGGCGGGCACGGTAGAGTCCTTGAACGAGGACCTTTACCCCGTCATTCATTTTAAGCACTTGACGGACTTTGCATACGCAACCTATGGCGTAAACATCCTGTGCCGTTGGGTTTTCCACCGTAATATCCTTTTGTGTTACAAGATATACCGTCTGGTTAGTGTCCATAGCGGTGGTAAGAGCCCTTACGGATTTCTTTCTGCCCACATCCAATGTAAGCATCATTCCGGGGAAAGCCACCAAGCCCCTTAAACACAAAACGGGGAAAAATTTATCGGTTATTTTTACTTCTGCTGACATTTTACTCACTTCTGCTGATATTCTTATTTGCTATCTGATAATCGCTGTGGCGGCAAGGGCATTTTCGTGGAAAACAAAAATAACCTTAGCCTTTTCAAATTTATACTCAAGATATTGACAACCCTCTATATAAGGCATAAAGAAACCTGTTTCCTTATCCAAGGGCTTAATTTCGGCATCAAAGCCACGCCTTGTCATATCATCCTGAATTTCAATATACATAGTGCCGAGGGGGAACCCATAGGCCTTTTCAAAAATTGCTATACAAGATATACCCTTATCCTTTTCTTCGGTTTTATAATAGTAGTTAACCGTAGGAACGGATATTACGGTATATTCCCCTTCGGTAAACTGAAGACAAAATGTATCTTCATGGGGCAATTCTTCATCAGTTTCCTTATGTTCGTATTTTTCTTTAAGGTCGTCATATGTAGCGTCAACATCGGCACCAAGAGCGATTTCGCTTTCGGGAATCTGACCGAGTTTTGCATAATACTCCACATCTACGCCTTTAAAATCATTCTTGCTTTTCTTGCCGCCGCATCCAACCAAAAGAATTAGGGATAAAGCCAAAAGCAACGCAATTATTTTTTTCATAATCTTCCTCTAAAATTTAAGATTTAAGTTTTTTAGAAATTCCTTTAAGCAAAGAATCTCTTTGATTCCAGAGTTTTTCCGAAAGGTCAACATAATAGGTATGAGGTTTTTCAAAACGCTTTACTTCATCCCAAAGAGCATCAACCTGCTCGGCTCTGTATTCGGCAATTTCCTTAACGGTCGGGGATTCGTAAACCTGCGTGCCCTTTTCGAAAATCTTCTTTTGCAGTTTAACCGCAATAAAATCGGTTACCACCTTACGTTTCCAGGTATGAATGGGGTCAAAGATTTCATAGGGCTCACTGCTATCGATTTTTTCATCATTTAAGGTTATAACATCGGCAATGGCCTTGCCCGTTTTTCTATCAAAAAGCCGCCACGGAATTTTAACGCCGGGGATGGTGATTTTTGCGGTATTTTCGCTGACCTTAATTTTGGGAATAATCTCTCCATCCTTCTCAACGGCGGCAAGTTTATATACTCCGCCGAAAACCGCCTCGCTGGAAGCGGTTATGAGGCGTTCGCCCACTCCGAAACTATCCACCTTAGCGCCTTGGAAAATCATATCGCGGATAAGATATTCATCAAGAGAATTGGATACGCAGATTTTACAGTCCTCATATCCCGCCTCATCAAGCATCTTTCGAACTTTATTGGAAAGATAGGTTATATCTCCGCTATCGATTCTGACGCCCTTCGGTCTTTTACCAAGGGGTTTTAAAACTTCATCGAAAACCTTTATGGCATTAGGTACGCCCGATTTTAAAACATTATAGGTATCAATAAGCAAAAGGCAACTATCGGGATACATCTGCGCGTATGCCTTAAATGCGGTATATTCATCCTCAAAAAGTTGCACCCAACTATGCGCCATTGTGCCCGAAGCTACAACGCCGAAATCTTTGGCGGTTTTTATATCCGAGGTGCCTGTGCATCCGCCGATTATGGCAGCGCGGGCTCCATAGTAAGCCGCATCTGCGCCTTGGGCTCTGCGTGCTCCAAACTCAAGAACAGGTCTTCCCCCGGCCGCTCTCACGATGCGGTTGGTTTTGGTAGCAATAAGGGACTGATGGTTAATGGTTAAAAGCACCATTGTTTCCACCATCATTGCCTGAATTGCGGGACCTTTAACCGTAACTATGGGCTCTTGAGGGAAAATGGGAGTGCCTTCGGGTACTGCCCAAACATCACACTCAAACTTAAAATCACGAAGATAATCTAAAAACTCTTTTGAGAACAGATTAAGCCCTTCGAGATACTCTATATCCTCATCATCAAAATGAAGATTATTAAAATATTCGATAAGTTGCTCAATTCCCGCCATAATGGCATAACCGCCCTCATCGGGAACACGGCGGAAAAACATATCAAAATAGGTCGTTGTATCTTTATACTCACTCTTAAAAATGCCGTTGGCCATTGTAAGTTCATATAGGTCCATAAGCATTGTTAAATTACGGTTATCTCTTACCATTTTAAAACCTTCTTTACATCTTTTCGGGTGCGGTGATTTTCATCATCGTAAGAATATTTTTAATGACTACCGAAACGGCGTATGAGAGATTTAGGCGGGCTTGACAAAGGGCCTCATCCTCGCACTTAACTCTGCAAGCGCCGTATAATTTATGGAACTTGGTTGCAAGCTCGGTAACATAATGGGTAAGTCGTGCGGGGTCATAGGTTTTAGCCGCCTGCACTATCTCATCCGTAAGGGCCGCAAGATGCAAAATAAGTTCTCTTTCTTCGGCGGATGTAAGGAGTTTAAGTTCGCTATCGGAAACCTCGCGCATCTTTATTCCCTCTGCTTCGAGATTTCTTATAATACTGCAAATTCTGGCATATGCATACTGAACATAGTAAACGGGGTTACTCGAAGATTCGCTAACCGCCAAATCCAAATCGAAATCAAAATGACTGTTGGGTTCGCGGAGGTTAAAGAAGAATCTTGCCGCATCAATAGGCACCTCATCAAGAAGGGTAACGAGGGTAATTGCTTTACCCGAACGCTTTGAGGCCTTGATAACCTCGCCGTCACGAACGAGGCGCACCATCTGCATAAGAACTACATCAAGGCGATTAGCATCTACGCCGAGGGCTGTAAGCGCCGCTTTTAGACGGGGAACATAGCCGTGGTGGTCGGCGCCTAAAATATCTATGGCCTTATTAAATCCGCGAACAACAAGTTTATTATAATGATATGCGATATCGGGAACTACATAGGTTGGAACGCCGTTGGCTCTGACGAGAACAAAATCTTTATCGCAACCAAAATCGGTGGCTTTAAACCAAAGGGCTCCCTCATCTTCATAGGTATGTCCGCTATTCTTCAAAAGTTCGATAATTCTATGGGTTTCGCCCGAATTATGAAGGGTGCTTTCCTTAAACCAAGTATCATATTCGATACGGTATTTAAGCAAATCATCGTGAAGCCCCTGAATATTTTTAGGGAGGGCAAATTCAACAAGAGCCGCCCTTCTCTCCTCTTCGCTTTTTGCCATAAACCTATCGCCATTTACTTCGGCAAAGGCCTTAGCGTGAGCCACGATATCATCGCCGTGATAAGAATCTTCAGGCATTTCCACGCCATCTTTATAAATCTGCTGATATCTAAGGTCCAAAGAAAGACCGAATTTATTTATCTGATTACCCGCATCGTTAATATAGAATTCTCGCTCGGTTTCGTAACCCGCGGCGGACATTACCGCTGCCAGACAATCTCCCAAGGCGCCTCCTCTTGCATTACCTATATGCATAGGGCCGGTGGGGTTAGCGGAAACGAATTCAACGAGAACCTTTTCTCCGCGACCAAAATCGCTTTTGCCGTAATCCTCTTTCTTTATTAGAACATCCTTTATGATATCGGCATAATACTTATCCGAAAGGAAGAGGTTAATAAATCCCGGACCTGCTATCTCGTATTTTTCAATATAGGTGCCTTCAAACTCGGCATTTTCCATTAACGCTTCTGCAATCATACGAGGTGCCTTTTTGAAAGCCCTTGCCCAAACAAGCGCCGCGTTTAAAGCATAGTCACCGTGTTCGCGGTTGGCGGGAACTTCTACTGTGAAATCGGGGAGTTCGGCTCTTTCAAAAACGCCCTTCTCTATTCCCTTTTCTACCGCGCCGAAAATTATATTTTTAATTTCTTCCTTTGCTTTTGCTACTACAACTGACATTATTTTTCTGCCTTTCTGACTGTTATCTCAACCGTATTTTCACTAATGGGTTGTAAATTCGAATCAAGGGTATAACCGAGAAATATTTCTCCGCCTCTTTCCCCGAATTTGCTTTTTATCTCTTCGCCGAAGATACCTATCATAAGTTCGCCGTGGGGGGTGCTGTAAAAACAATTATTACGCTCTCCCTTTTTTATAACGAGGCGGGATTTATATTCTCCCCTTCGCTCCATAACGGCGGTATCTTCGCTAACCGTGAGAACGGTTTCCACCTTACTTCCGAAAAGTTCGCTTTCATCATAGGAAAGGGCGACCGATTCATCACTTATCTCAACACTTCCAAAGGTCTGAAGTTCTATGCTTTCCTTTTCTTTTCCTAAACCTTGAGTGCTTTTTATTTTGATTATCACATCTGTCATACCTTGTTTATGTCCACCTGTTCAATAAAAAGTTTATCTGCGCTTTCGCCGAGAAGCACCGCCGCAGTTTCCTTAAAGGTCTGGGTTTTATCGCTAACGAAGAACTGCTTTCGGGCAACAGTATCATCGCCCTTTAAAGCGTCGTTTTCGGCAAGTATCTCCTTAACGGCCAAAGCCGTAGATTTACCCATATTGATAAGGGTTACGCCCTCGCCCAAAACTTCACTTATTACGGGCGCTAATACGGGAAAATGGGTGCAACCTAAAACCAAAGTGTCAACCTGCGCTTCCCGCATGGGCTCAACATATCTTCGCACCGTTTCCTTCACCACTATGTCTCGGCTATCGGTCCAACCCGCCTCCACCAAGGGAACAAGAAGATTCGCGCTATTTTCTATAACGAGAGCATCGGGCAGGATTTCAAGTATCTGCTTTTTATGAGCGCCGCTCTTTATTGTAGCGGGGGTTGCGAGAACGCCTATTCTTTTATTCTTGGTGGCTTCTACCGCCGCCTTAACCGAATGGGAAACCACTTCCACAAAGGGAACGGGCAGATTTTTTTCATTTTCTCCCGCGAGAGATGAAACCGTGCCGCAGGCGGCAACTATCATTTTAACCCCTTGTGTCAACAAAAACCTTTCATCCTGCGCGGCGTATTTTTTAATGGTTTCGTGGCTCCTCGTTCCGTAAGGAACGCGACCCGTATCACCAAAATAAACTATATTTTCATTGGGCAGAAGTTTGGTTATCTCTTTGGCTACAGTAAGACCGCCGAGTCCCGAGTCAAAAATACCTATAGGCCTATTATCGCTCATAAAAACCTTCCTTTCCAATAATTTATAATATTTCACCTTATAATACCACAAATTACTCCCTAATGCAACCAATTTATATATAGATATATATAATAAAGGGCGGTTTTCCGCCCTTTTTAATTATTTCTCTAAGATTTTATCGGCAACCGCCATAGCATAATCGGTAAGGGATTTAAAATCCATTGACTTTATATAATATTTTTCCAGCAAATCGTGTTCCCTTTTAGCATCATTAAGGGCTACAGCGGCGCCGCTCAACAGTTGATGACTTATTTCATCCGAAAATCTCATTCTGCTTTTATACTGCTTTTTCAAAGCCGTATTAGAAAATCTTCGCGCGTGAATTCGCCGCTTATCCGAATCTATATGATTATATTCGTTCTCGGTTGCGAACATTAATGAAAGTTCGGGAATTAAGATATGATCGGTTAAAAGGGATGGCAGGAAGGGATTTTTAAGAGTTATAATACTATGGCCCTTTTTTATGGCATATTCCCGTATTTTCTCCATTAAAATGCCGGAAGAGGCACCGTATTTGTCTTCAATTATCACCGTATTTTTATAATTTTTCGCAAGGGTATTAAGATAGGAAACAACACCCATCGGGGTAATGCCGCCTATGAATCTTACCGCCTCTTTCCCCTTTTCGTTCCCTTTTGGAATATACTTTTTGCAAAGTCCCGCGGCATACCTTTCCACCTTGCTTTTATCGGTATATTCTCGGGCGATTTTCCAATTATCTTTTATCAATTCTCCCGCCGAGAAAAGATATTTTGAAGCGAGTTTATGATAGGATTTATTAAGAGCCGAAATCTCATAAATCCGCTTATGGTTATGCCGCAAAATGTCACTGTCCCAAAACTCGCCTAAATTAAGTATTTCTTCGCATATTCCGGGATTTCGGGGTTCTACTATATGGGGAGCCGTACCGTCTAAAACCACGGTTTTTATGTCCTCAATAATAACTCCGTCGAGAGATAAGGGATCCGAAGAACAAACACAAAGCGAAACTTTATATCCTCTATCCGCCGCCTTTTTTGCCACATATTTCATAAGCGAAGATTTACCCGTTCCTGGACCGCCCTTTATGATATACGCCCGCCAACCGTCAAGGTAATTATAGCTATCACTAAAATGTTCGCAAAAACCCTCGCAGGAATTTGCGGCTAAAAAGTATTTTTCAAAAGATTTTTCCATAAAAGCACCCCTAATTTCAAGTTTTTCCACCAAACTATACTATTCTTAAAATCCCACTTTGACACAAACCCGTTTTTATGGTATACTTCATCTGTGAGTCGGTTACACGGTTGCGTATTCCGTTTGGAATATGAGGAAAGTCCGAGCCCCATAGGGCAGAATAGCAGCTAACGGCTGCCGAGGGTGACCTTAGGGAAAGTGCAACAGAGATATACCGCCGTAATGCTTGGGATTTCCCTTGAATTTTGCTTATGCAAATGCCTTTACGGTAAGGGTGGAAAGGCGAGGTAAGAGCTCACCGGCATTGTGGAGACACAATGGCCCTGTAAACCCTATTCGGAGCAACGCTGAGGGTGGCTATACATTTGCCCGATGTGCCACGAAAAGCGGCTGGAGCGTCAAGGCGACTTGGCGTCGAGATAGATAACCGTGCGCGACAGAACTCGGCTTACAGACCGACTCATATAAAAGAGGCAGGAATTAATGTTTCCTGCCTCTTTTTATATTTTATTTTGCAATTAATCTATTTTGATTACCTTATATCCGTTATCGGTAATGATTTTGGTAAGCGCCTCATCCGAAATCGGCTTTTCAGTAGTTAAAACCGCAGTGCCGTTACTATGGCTTACAACCGCCTCTATAACGCCTTCGGTTTCTTCAAGAACCTTTTTTACCCTTGCTTCACAGTGGGGGCACATCATACCTTCAATTACCATTGTCTTCTTCATAAATTTTTCCTCTTTTCTTATATGTTTATTTATCTTCTTATCGTTTTTATCCGAATGAATATGGCATAAATTCAGTCGCAGAGCATTGGTGACTACGCAAAAACTCGATAAACTCATAGCCGCCGCGGCTATCATGGGGTTAAGCGTTAATCCCAAAAATGCAAATGCGCCCGCGGCAACGGGGATACATATAGCGTTATAAATAAATGCCCAAAATAAATTCTGCTTTATAGTCCGCAAAGTAGCCCGACCGATTCTTATGGCCACAACTGCATCGGAAAGTTTACTATTGACAAGAACTATATCGGCCGCATCTATGGCAACATCCGTTCCCGCGCCTATAGCAATGCCGATATCCGCCCTCGTCAGCGCAGGGGCATCGTTAATACCATCCCCCACCATCGCAACCTTACCTTCATTTTGAAGTTTGCGGATTACGGCTTCCTTTTCATCGGGTTTAACCTGCGAAATTACCTCATCTGCGCCAACCTGTCTGCCGATTGCTTCGGCGGTTATTTTATTATCGCCCGTAAGCATAACGACGCGAATTCCCGCATTTTTCATCTGGGAAATCGCTTTGATGCTATCAGATTTAATTGTATCGGCAACCACTATAATTCCAAGGAATTTACCGCCTTTTGCAAAAAACATTACGGTCTTGCCGTCCATGGCATAGGTTTCGGATTTTTCTAATATTTCGGTTGGAACCGTCGCATACTGTTTAACAAACTCCGCGTTTCCGCCGCAAACAAGTTCCTCTCCGATTTTTCCTATAATTCCGCCACCTGAAAACGCCTCAAAGTCCGCCGTTTCCAAAAGGGGAATATTTTCTTCTTCACCCTTTTTAACAATAGCTTTGCCGAGAGGGTGTTCACTCTTTTTCTCTATACTATACGCCATTTGCAGAAGATTTTCATCGCCCAAAATATCTATAACTTCGGGCTCGCCTTTGGTTATGGTTCCCGTTTTATCCAAAGCCACAATTTGTACCCTGCCCGCCATCTCAAGCGAGGTTGCGGTTTTAAAAAGTATGCCGTTTTTAGCGCCCTTGCCGCCGCCTACCATAACGGCCACGGGTGTTGCAAGACCCAAAGCGCAGGGGCAACTTATAACAAGTACCGAAATACCTCGAGCCAAGGCAAGTCCTACGGAGGCGCCCGAAAGCAACCAGATTATCATAACGGCAACCGCAATTATAATAACT
>JAFSAK010000060.1 GCA_017441045.1 Clostridia bacterium | reverse complement strand
GAATAAAATAATTGTCACAATTTGTCGCCGCTTTTCGTTTATATCAAAAGAGAGCAATATCTCTATATGATTTTACGAAGGGGGGCGACATTTATGCTTAAAAGAATTTTAGCTATGGTTATGTGCGCTGTTATGCTATGCGGCACAGGGTTAATAGCAAGCGCAGAAACTGCCGAAAATCAGGTTCAGCCGCGCTATACTTATACGCATGGAATTAGCGCAACACTACTAAATTCTAGCGGCAAGGCACTATGCGGTGGAAGTGTTACGGGTTATAGTAATACAACCACTAAAATTGCTATGACCATAACTCTGCAGAAAAAAACTCTGCTTTGGTGGAGCACAGAACAAAAATGGTCAAGAACAACCAATAACTATTATAACGATGCTTCTTATACCATATCGGTAGACAGCGGTACATACCGCGTTAAAGTTGATGCTACTGTTTATGCCGGTAGCAACTACGAAGAAGTTTCTTGCACCAGCAAAACTTGTGATTTCTAAATCACAAAATAGGACTGTCTCGGGAAGAGACAGTCCTACAATCTTAAAAAAATAAAATTTAGTCAAGGTTAATTCACATTAAAATTTTGGAATATAAAAATATAATATAATCTTATAGAATTGCAATTTAAAAATTTTTGTAATATAATAATGCTATAGATTTTCTTCATAGAGTTGTGGTGAAAAGATGTATAAAACTGCTAATGATTACTATAAAGAAAAATATGGCTGTAAAGTATACAAACTTTCACTCGATGGCGGTTTTACTTGTCCCAACCGCGATGGTACGATTTCTACGGGCGGCTGCATATTTTGCTCCCAATTTGGCGGCGGTGAATTTGCCGAGCGGGGAAGCAGCGTTTTAGAACAATTAGAAAGGGCTAAAAGAAGGGTCGAAAGAAAGATTAAAAGCGAAAAATATATCGCATATTTTCAATCATTCACCAATACTTATGCACCCTATGAGAAATTAAGATTATTATTTTATGAGGCGATTAACCCCGATTATATCGTGGGGCTTAATATCGGCACACGGCCCGACTGCCTTCCCGATAGCACCATAGAGCTTTTGAAAGAATTAAATAAAATTAAGCCCGTGACTGTGGAGTTAGGTCTTCAAACGGCGGATGATGGCGTAGCGGAATATATAAACCGCGGTTATAATAGTAACATTTATCGCGATGCGGTTTCGCGCCTTAAAAATGCGGGAATTGAAGTAATAACGCATATTATAATCGGTCTGCCATCTGATAACCCCATAGAAACCACAAAATTCGCGGTGGACTGCGGTACAGACGGCATAAAATTCCATCTTCTACATATTCTCAAAAATACTAAACTTGCTGATGAATATGAGAAGGGGAGAGTCGGCGCGTTAACGCTTGAAGAATACGCCGCAATTTTAAAAGAGTGTATTTCAGTTTTGCCGAGCCGCATTATCGTACATAGAATAACGGGTGATGGCGCCAAAAAAGACCTTATTGCGCCTCTTTGGTCTTCCGATAAAAAGAAAACGCTAAATTTCTTAAATAAATATTTGCAAAATTTAAAAGCTTGACCTATATAGTCAAGCTTTTACTTTTTCTCTATCAAAATTATGAATCCAATCAGCTTTCAAGAAATAAATTAAAAAGATAATGCTGCTAAGCGACCAAGTGATTGGATATGCTAAGGAAACCGTTGTGAGCTGGTTAATAAATTTAATCGCAATGGTTATATATGATACTCTAATAATGCACCAACAAACAAGCATCGTAAACATAGGCACAGTTGCTTTGCCTGCACCTCGCATTACCCCTGCAACGCAATGTGAGAACGCGAGAAGGAAGTAAAACAGGCAGATAGTTCGCATATGCACAGTTCCATAATTAATTGCTTCTTGGGTTTCACTAAATATGCCGATAAGTTGAGGAGCAAAAAGATAAGAAAGCAAACCGATAATTTCGGCTAAAACGCAACTGCAAATAACACCAAAGGCAACACCTTTTTTTACGCGCTTATGTTTGCCTGCGCCAAGATTTTGTCCGACAAAGGTTGAAAGGGATTGTGTAAAACAGGTAACGGGCAAGAAAACAAAACCTTCAAGTTTTGAATAGGAGCCGCAACCTGCCATAGCCGCTTTACCAAAACTATTTATATTGGACTGAACGAACACATTAGCAAGGGCAATAACGCTATTCTGAACACCCGATGGTATACCGTAACGTATAATCTCTATGAGCATTTTCTTATCAAATTTGATTTTGCTAATAGAAATTTTATACGGCGCATCAATTCTTAATAAATGCAAAAAACAAAGCAATGCACTAACGCCTTGAGATATTGTAGTAGCAATGGCAGCGGAGCCAACTCCAAAATCGAGCACTGCGACAAAAAGCATATCCAAAATGATATTTATACAGGTGGAAAACATTAGATAATAAAGCGGGTGTCTACTATCGCCAACGGCGTGTAGGATACCAACAAAAATATTATACATAACGATAAAAATCGCGCCAAAAAAGTAGAAGCGAAAATACTCAATGGATTTTGGAAGCACTTCGGTGGGTGTACCCATCCATTGCAAAATAATGGGGGTCAGAGCAACACCGATAATGATTAAAATTATTCCGGTAACCAAACCGAATGCGATGGCGGTATGAATCGCCTTGCTCATAGAATCATAGCGTTTTGCCCCAAATAATTTTGCAATAACAACCCCTGCGCCCATAGCTACGCCGTTAAAGAAGCTAACCATCATAAAGATTAAACTTCCGGAGGAACTAACGGCCGCTAACGCTTCATCACCTATATAATTTCCAACGCACCAAGCATCAAATGCATTATAAAGTTGCTG
>JAFSAK010000059.1 GCA_017441045.1 Clostridia bacterium | reverse complement strand
TATCCCTACAAACTGTGGTATGATTTGTTCATACCACAGTTTTTATTTTAGGTGATAATATGGATATATCCGTTCATTGTTTGAAAAGTGAATGTTTTCCCGCTCTTAAGAAAATCGGGTTTTACGGTGTGGATTTGAGTTTTGATAACCAAAAGCCGCCCGAAGATATGCTCGATTTTGCCGAGAAAGCGCTGGATTCGGGGCTTAAAATTTCTCAAACTCACCTTTGGCCGCCCCATTTCAGAGGAGATAAGGATGATTTTGAGGGTTTCGTAAAAGAAATTTTTCCAGTATATAAAAGGCAAATAGAGGTTTCTGCGCAAATCGGTTCTCCCGTAGCGGTGATGCACCCTTACGGTAACGAGGATTTTGACCTTGCAAAAAAGGGTACCGTTTTGCTTATTGAAAAACTTTTGCCCATTATCCGAAAAACAGGTATCACCCTTGCGGTCGAAAATATTTACGGGGACAAATACTGCCGCCTTGGATTTTCAACGGCAGAAGAATTGCTCTATATCACCGATTATTTCAAGGGCGAAAACATAGGAATTTGCTTTGATACAGGCCACGCTCTGCTTCACGGAATCGATGTTACCGAAACCCTTGAAAAGATTAAAAACCGCATAAAAGCCCTGCATATTCACACGACTATTCCCACCGCCGATATGCACTCCATCCCCTATTCCATAAAATATCACGAAAGCATAAACTGGAAAGAATTTATTCGGATTTTAAAGGAAAGCGAATACAAAGGCACCTTTAACCTCGAAATAAAGCCGCCCCTTGAATACAGCATCCCTTCCCGCAATGCATTTTACAAAATGGCCTACGAGGTTTCAAAAGATATTATTGAGGATAGATTATTTTAATTGTAGGGAACGGTCTCTGTGCCGTTCCGCTTTTAGTTATAAGTTTAAAAGTTATGAATTCGGCTAAGCCGAATGTTATGATATTCACTGCGTGAATAGTTAAGGTGTCGGCTCTGCCGACAATATAAATCGTGCCCTTGGCACACCGAAACTTTGCCTCATGGTAAATCATAACGCGGCGAAGCCGCTCATAACTCATAACTCGCCGTAAGGCGATTATAACTATCATCGGTCGGACACACAGGTGCCTCCCCTACAAATTACATTATATATTTCAAAAGCAACCCCGAAAAGAGATTTTCTCTTTTCGGGGTGTGTTTCGTTTTATTTCTTATTTCTTTCGTTTGAATCTATTGCGTATTTTTGGATAAGGTTATTAAGTTTCATCTGCATTTTGGAAACCTTTACGGTGAGGAAGAAAACCTTTGCGAGCAATAGGAAAATCACCACAAGGAATATAAAATTCGAAGGGGATTCAAAACCGAGGAAATCGGAAATCAAATAGCAGAAATTAGGGAAGATACTCATAACAAGAAGCACAAGACAGAAAATAATCCAGAAGAACGAATCTTCAATAACGAAATCGGTTTTTCTGATTTTTCTCATAACGAATATCATAACCAGAACACTGAAAACTATAAGCAATATTCGAAGTGTTAATGACATAATATTACCCCTTTCTGAACCATTGAAGAATAAGAATAGACACCATCATACGAGCCATATAAGTAATGGAACGGGAGAAGGTAAGATAACTTTCTCCGGCGGTGCGCTCGTTCATATATGCCTGAACTTCGCACACCTTAGCGCCCTTGCGCATCAAAAGCGCTACTGTATCGGGTTCGGGTCCCAAATCCTCTTTATTAGCCAAAGTTTTAATGATATCTTTATCGAAAAGTCGCATACCCGAAGTAGTATCGTTTATCTTTCTGCCCGTGGTAAGAAGAATAGCAAACTCAATAAGGTTATTACCGAGCATACGTAGGGATGAGGGCTTCTTTTCATCTACGAAACGGGATCCGATAACTATATTATTACCTTCATAAAGTTTTTCGAGCATCGGGGCAATATATTCGGGGTTATGCTGACCGTCACCATCAAACTGGATAGCGGCATCGTAACCGCCCTTTAAAGCATATTTCATACCCGTTCTGAAAGCCCCTGCAAGACCTAAATTTACGGGATGGCTTATATAATTATATCCCCTTTGTTTGCAGATTTCTTCCGTATTATCCCTCGACCCATCGTTAATAACGACATAATCGTATTGCGGGTAGTTTTCCGCAAGGTTGTCCACAACCTTTTCGATATTTTCCCCTTCATTATAAGCAGGAATAATTATAAGTGTTTTCATCCTACTTCCCCCATTCTTTTTTGCATTTTGACAATTTGATTATTAAAACGAGTCCCAGTGATAGCGCCAACGCCGCCATAGACACAATATAGGTAACCGATGCGCCCATAAGTCCGTTTTGCTTTACAAGAGCAAATGCGGATACGGCGGAAGCTGCGGTTACAACTGCATAAATCGCCGCTTGTATGCCCGTTACTCTGAAGGCCACCAAAATAAAGGATATTACCACCTCTAAGGCATACATAACCGAGCCGATTATGATTATCATCATTTCCGATTTAAAGGGCGCAAAATCCATACCGAAAAGTATAGATAAAACGGGCGCTTCCAAGAAAAATGCGATAACGGTAACTGCTATTCCGCCCGCAATTAAAATGAGCATCACCTTGCTGATAACCGATGATATTTTCTTATAATCTTTTTCCTTTATACCCGATGAAATAGTGGTCAATACGGGTTGTATTATATACTGACCGAAAAGATTCATAAAGGTTGCGGGAATGATTATATAACCGAAAATGGCTTGTACAACATTGGTTTCATATTCATCAATGGCGTATCTCGAAATATTTATAACCAAGGAATTAAGTGCGGTCAAAACGAAATTGAAAAGCCCCGCTTTCAAAAGGGATACGCCGACTTTTACCGACGGATTGCTCTTTTTAATGCGGCACCCTCTGGCATTGGGTAAATCATAGAATACGAAACACAGCGCATTTACCGCAATCAAAAGGGCTACCGCGAAGATTAAATTTCGGGTTAAAATATCGCCCACAAGGAACACCGCGACGCCTAAAAGGGCGCGGACTGTAAGGGATATTCCCACTTTATAGAGTAAATTCCTTTTTTGTATTATTGCGTAATAGGTCTCGATAAAGGCCTCTATCGCCCTATATATACATAAAAGTATTATTACCGATATTTTATAAAAATCATACTGCCTTGCGATGCAAAAAATCATCGCGCACACTATGGAAATCAGGCAGGTAAACACTCTGACATAGATATAGTCAGAGTCACTGTATCTATCCGAAATATCGGTAACTTGATAGGGTCTTGTGATATAATTCGCCAGACAAAATAGAATAAGTGCAGTAGCAAAACCATAAGAAAATATACCCGCTTCCTCTTTGCCGTTTATAAAGGTGGTTATCATCACAAAAACAAGGGAAGTGAAGGCATTTGTGGTTGCGCCTATCATATTCCAAACCGTATTTTTTCTGTTTAAATCCAAAAACATCACCAAATTAAACTTCTAAATTTTGCTGTAAAGCCATACGAATGCTTTGGCAAGTCCCATTTTCTGAAGGATGCTAAAACACCATATTATAAATCTAACCGAGAATATTTCGCCGTTGCTTTTAAGTGTTATAAAGGGATTTTTGGCCGACGTATTTTCCTTAATCCAACCAAAAATCATATCATACTTTGCATAAATATCTTGCTTTTCTGCGCCCTTGCAGGAAAAAAGCATAGCATAAATAGCCGATTTTTTAAAGAAATAATCCATTATTTCTTTATTTTTGGGAGTAATGTCCCTTTTAATTTTCGAAAAGGTCTCCAAAACCCCATCAAGAACGCCGATTTTTTTGCCCTTGGTTCTTGTTACCGAAACAGGATTTTCAATAATCTGATACTCGGTAGTATTGCAAATGCCGATTTTTTCGGCAGAATTATAGGCCTTTAGTGTAAAATAAGCATCTTCAAAAAGGGTGGCGCCCGTTAAAAAATTCAATTTCTTGTCCTTTATAAAATCGGTTTTATAAAGTTTTCCGCAAGTAGCCACATTGGCATATATTCCAAGTGTTTTTTCCGAAATTCTTCGCGCGGAAATCACCCTGCCGTCTTCGGTTATATTGCTATAACCAGCCACAGCCATATCTGCCCCTTCTTCGCATTTTTTCACAAGTTCCTCAATAAACTCTTTCGGTAGTTTATCATCACTGTCGCAAAAGGTTACATAATCGCCCGAAATTAGTTGCAGTCCGTGGTTGCGGGCGCCCGCCGCGCCCGTATTTTCCTGATAAATATATTTTATTTGGATTTTTTCTGACATACGGTCAACAACCAGCTTGGTGTTATCTTCAGAGCCGTCATCAACTACTATAACCTCAATATTCTTATATGTCTGCCCATATATACTTTCAAGGCACCTATCAATATATTTTTCGGAATTATATGCGGGAATTATAACTGATACTTTTTTATCGCACATATGAAAAATCCTTTTAAAGTTTATTACTCTTTTCGCTTTTTGCATAGAATTTAGCGATTATTTTTGCTATTCCTTTGCCCCAAAACTTGCAAAACATTTGGTAATCTTCCTTAGTTCTGCTGTTTTGCCCTATGATTTCACTTGTGGTAGATTCCTCGTGAATTCTATGGCACATAAGGGGTTTTTTATTATATACAAACGAACCCTTTTTTCTCGACTGAATTTCCCATTGTTGCCAATCAATATTACTGCTGAAATCATTGGTAAAGGGGTTTTCGCCTACCCTTTCTTTAACAAAGGTAACCGCGGGGCAACATATGGGGCAACCCAGAGATAAAATTCTTCTTCTAATAAATTTGCTCTTCCAAAATCCTTTAATTTCAAGGGGTGAAAGCATAAGTTTTTTGATTTTTAAAAGGGTATTATTATAAACCTTTTCCCCTTCGCGAAGTTCTCCGTAACCGCAGAAATAGATAATCGGGTCCCTTGCTTTATTGAAAAAAGAAAGCATTTCTTTTGTATAATCGGGCTCATATATATCATCCTGATGAGCGATGGTAACAAGGGGTGTTTCTGCCTTACTGTAGGCAAAATTCCAATCCCCGCCGATCCCCTTAATTCCTTCGTTTATATAAAGGGGAATATCATATTTTTCGCAAAGGGATTTAATGCTGTCATTAGGGGTAGAGGTGGCCAGAATAACATTGCTTTTTACGGTCTGATTCATAACCGATAAAATGCACTCTTCTAAAAACGCGCTTTCCTTATAGGCACATATGGCATAGGTATGGTCCTTTACGGTAAAACTCATCGGACTTCTCCTTCATACTAAAATTCAGATGCGGGGCAAAAATACATAGTAAACATTATAAAGATTTATTAAAACCATCGGTATTATCATTAAGTAATTATAAACCGTTCGTTTTGATTTGATATATATTCCCTTAATTCCCAAAACCGAAAGCAATGGGTAAATGAGTGGAATCATATATCGGGGTTGGCAACCGTTAATAACCTCGCTTCCAACGGGGGTAAACGCCACATACATAGAAGTTGCAATTAAAACGCTGATGCCGAAAAACATACATACCGTTACGGTTCTTATATACCATTTATAATCGGTATTTACATCTTTATCCTTATCGCTTAAAAAAGCCACCATCAAAAGCAACAATATAATAACTTTTCCCTTGCCTATCCCTGCGTATGCAAAGTGAAGCATATATTGGTCAGCATTATGGGGCGCAAAATACTCTTTTAGAAAACTGAAAAGTATTTTAGCGTAACGCAGCGGGTCGCCGAGAATAAGTCCAATCTGCTCCATAGGATTTACCGCGCCGCCTCTTGTATCCCCCGTACCCGAAACGATATCAAGGGATTTAACGGCAAAAAACAAAAGCAAAAGCGCTAACATTGCGGCGCATATTCCAAAGTATCTCTTTTTATACTCTTTAAAGTTTTCTTTATGGATAAAAAAGGGTAATAAAAGAAGTGGAGCATATATGGCTTTAGGGATACAGGCAATGCCAAAACAAGCACACATTATGATCGTATTTTTAGTTTTTGCAAGTTTTCGGGGCTCTTGAAGTTCCCTTATAAAATAGGCCATTCCCAAAAACACAAATCCCGTAACCCAGGTATCGTAGGAATAGGATGCGGATAGGAACAAACTTGTTGGCAATAAGGCGATTATACTCATTAACACCTTGCCGCTTTTAAGTTTCTTTATGGCGAAATAGCAAAGCAATGCATAAAGAACTACATTTCCTATTCTGCCCGCCAACATCTGACCTAAGAAATCCGCGCCTAAAAATCTCGCTATGGCCATAGGCACGCCCATAGAAAGATGGGTAATTCGCGGTCTTCCCCGTTCTACCGAAGAAAGTATCTGCGATGAATTTTGCATCGCCTCGATTTTCAAGGCGTTTTCTTCTGCAGTTAACGATATAAGGGAATCCGAATTTGCATTAAGGCATTTTCTATCAGCTTCGGTAATATAAACCGTTCCTCCATAGGATGAACAAAGCGCCATTCTATAATGAGAATCAAAATCCCAAGCAACATGCCCGAAAGGTCTTAGAGTGGCAAAAGCAATACCCAAAATCAATATGGCGCCCAAAACTAATTTTTCTGTTTTCTCGGACATTATCTTTCGGCATAACCAAAAGAGCGCTATCAAAAGAGTTGCCGCGCAAATAAGACCGAAACGGGCTTCTTTAAATCCGCCGCCTTCCGATAGGGAAACTATCCATTCTATAAATGCGGAAACACTGCCGCAAACTAAAACCGCACCTATACCTACAAGGATATTTTTTCGGTTACTTATGAAAAATTCTACTGCCTTTTGAGTGAAATCATATTTCTTATCCAGTATAAAAAATAAAATCGTTAACAAAAGGGCTAAACCCACAGTTATCCCGTATAAAACATAGGGAACGGGCGGATTATACTTCTCTTTTAAGGCGGAATTTTTATGAAGTTCCAAAGAACTTAGGGTATAATCTTCATCGATATCGATTCTTAATAACTTGACACCTTGTCCCTCAACATTAAGGGATATAGAATTATTACCCTTTAATATATGGGCATAGGGAGATTCTTTTACTATATACCCCTCTCCCTTATCGATAAAAATCTGAACGGGAACAGAATTTTCCTTTTTTTCTACGTTTATTTTAATGGACTTAAAATCGGTATCTATATTTTCAAATACAATACCTGCATCGCCACCCGTTACTTTTATCTTGCCGCCGCCTTCAAGGTGACAAGAGTTGAAACTATCAATATCTTTTACCGAAAGGGTTTTAACAATATCTTCATCCGTATGCCAATAAACGCACAAATTTCTCGGGGGAGATGAAATTGAAAATCCGCAGAGCAACAATATGGCAAATATTAAAACTGCCGAGCAAATTCTTTTTGCCATTCTCCTATCCCCCTAAGTATATTTATATAATTATATCATAATAATATATATTTTTCAATATTATAAACTCGAGCTTAAATTTTGCAGATAAAACCCGCTTTTTCGCCATTTCTTTGATTGACAAATATTAGTTTTTAGGTATAATTAAACTAACCGCAAAAGCGAGTATTCGTTTTGAAAACGGAGGTTTTATTATGAGCGATAAAAAATTTGTAAGTATGGTGTGTTTCGTGAGATCTACACCCCGCCCCGGCACCACAAGAGATTTCCTCGGCGACCTTAACGCCCAGAGAATGAAATGCCGCGAAGCAGGTATTAAGGGTACGTATCTTTTCCAGTATGACTCCCTTTGCAAACCCGAATTTCAAGAGGTAATTCGTGATGAACTCGCATTCGGCTCCGAAATCGGCGCTTGGTTTGAGTTCCCCAAATGCCTTATTGTTGATGCGGGCGTAGAGTGGCACGGCCGCGAAGGATGGGATTGGGATTTCCATGTTCGCCCCGCCTTTTCTCCTGCTTACACTATGGAAGAAAAGAAGAAGATTATCGACACTTATATGAAGAAGTTCTATGAAATTGTAGGCGAATATCCCAAGTGCGTTTGCTCTTGGCTTCTTGATTCCGACAGTATGAAATATATCGCCGATACATATAAGCCCGACCTATTCTCCCTTTGCCGCGACCAGTGGGGTATGGATGGCTACACCCTTTGGGGCGGCCCATACTACGGCGGTTACTATCCCTGCCTTAATAACTCTCTTTGCCCCGCGAAGACAAAAGAAAATCAGATAGATGTTCCCGTTTTCAAGATTTATATAAACGACCCCATTTACGCTTACATGGACTTTGAGCACGGCGCTCACGATGGCGCGCCCTACGGCGTATTTACTCAAGAGCCCACCTATGCCCCCGTTGGCGGAAATCCCGCTTGGGTACAATGGGAATGGGATAACCTCTTTAAAAACTACGGCGAGGGTTATGCTTATATAGAACTTGGTCAGGAAGCCGGTTTCCCCTTCCAAAACTACGCCAATGCCTTCTATTATCAGGTTGATTACACTACGGAAAAGAAGGATGAACTTGGCTACGAGATAGTTACCTTCGGTGAGATGGGCAGACAGTTCAAAAAGGATTACACTACCACCCCCACCACCGTTCGTACCGCATTTAATGACTGGTACGGTCTTGGCCACCAGTCCGTTTGGTTTAACAACAATAATTACCGTGTAAACCTTATGCGTCACGAAGGCAAGATGTATATCACCGATATTCATCTCTTTGATGAAAATTATCGTGACAAGTATCTTGATAACCCCTGCGAAACCGCTGCTGCCACCTATGACTGCTTACCCGTTGTTGACGGCGCAAGATTTACAAGTGAGGACGGCCGCGGCAGAATTCATTTAGGTATGGGCGAACTTAAAGAGGTTAAGAAGGAAAACGGCAATACCGTAGTTTACTGCTACAATAAGGGTAAACTTGCCAAGATGTCACTCCTTCCCGACCGTATCGTATTCGAAGGCTTTGATGAATTTGAATTTGAATACGGTAAAACAGGTCCCAACTCCGATTCAATTAAGGAAATCGCCGAAAATAAATGGACTTACTGCCACAACGGTTTCGAATATTCTGTTGATATCGAAAAAGAAGATGGCAAGGTTACCATTTTAGGTCTTGACAGATAAATATATAAATTAACGGGGCGGTTTAAAACCGCCCCGTTTTTATATAATTTTATAAAAAAACAACGCTTGAGTTACCTCAAGCGTTTTTAAGTGTTGGCATCTACTTATCTTCCCAGGCAGCTGCCCGCCAAGTATTTTCAGCGCAAGTGAGCTTAACTTCCGTGTTCGGAATGGGAACGGGTGGACCCTCACCGCAATCAACACCAACTTTTTTCGCTATCCTTAACGGACAACGATGAGATTATATCACAATGTTTTTCCTTTGTCAACACTTTTTTAAAAAATTTTTAAATTATTTTGCATACTTGCTATATAAATCAATAAGCGCCGTAACAGAAGGCCATTTTCCCGTGCCGCCAAAGGTTACTATAACATACTCTGTACCCTTATCCGACTTACCGTAACTTGCAAAACAGTAACCCGATTCGTTTACAAATCCGGTTTTACCCGCGAGAACCGTTGCCCCTTCGGGCTCGGTGCCGTACATATACTGGAATATGGTGTTTTGCATTTCTATTCCGTCGGGATGCTGGGTGGTTTTAGACGAAGTATATCTATTGGTGCAAAGAATTTTTTTGCATAAATCGTTTTCGAGAGCCGCTCTCAAAATAACCGCCATATCCTCTGCGGTGCTATAATGATTTTTATCAAAAAGCCCCGTGCAATTAGTGAAGTTGGTATTTAAAAGGCCTAGTTTTTTGGCCTTTTTATTCATAAGTTTAACAAATTCTTCTTCACTGCCCGAAATATGAGTAGCAAGTCCCAATGCCGCATCGCCGCCTGAGGGGAGTATGCATCCGTAAAGCAAATCCTCCATAGTAATAACTTCACTTGATAAAAATCCCGCTACGGTTGCCTTGGCTTTAAACATGGGGTCGGTTATCTCATAGGTCATCGTGAAAGTTTCTTTTAAATTATCTAAGTTTTCGGCAGCCACAAGGGCGGTCATAATCTTAGTCGTAGAAGCGGGGTATGCCTTGCCTTGAGGATTTTTCGCCGCAATTACCTTATTGGTTTTCATATTCGCAATATAGATATTCTTATAGTTGAAACTTTCGTCGGGCGCTTCGGTTTTGGCCGTATATTCGGCGAAAAGGGGATATTTCTCGCTATTATCCACAATCTCATACTGAAAATTATTAACAGAATCGGGTTTAGAATGGTCTACTATGGATTTTATAACAAAGGTTATGCCGAGCACCAAGGCGAGAACTACGGAAACAAAGGCGATTTTAAACTGTCGCACCTCGGCTCGCTTGTTCTTTTTGGGGGCAACCTTGAAAGCGGGTTTATGCGAGCGCTCCGTATTTTCGGTATGCTGACGCGAAACCTTCTGGGACTTCTCCCTTAAAGGTTCTTTTGGGGGCTCTTTTTTAGCCGATTTTTCAGTTGTTATTCTATCTTCCAAAGCGGCAAAATAATCGCCGTAATCCTTGGACCCGAAAAAATCAGACATAACAAATCTCCGTAAAACAAAATAATATCCGAAACTCAACAAAACCCATCTTTTTCAGACGGTTTAGGTTTAAATTTCGGGGATTAAAACCCCGCCCTGCCGTAACGGCTTTAAAATAACCTGAACTTTTATTCAGGTGGATATCGGCCGAATGGCTTCGCGCTCCCTTCTTCCGAACTCGGCACAGCCGCGGGAGGTCTGCAAGCCCACCATTCGAGCTTTGACTCCTTTTAAATGGTTGTAGGGTTATAAAAGCTTCGATTCGCGAACAGGGCAGGAAATACTTCTTTTTAATATCTATACGGTTTACTGAACCGGACCTTTTTCATCAATTTCAAAAAAATCCTCAAGGCGTTCAACAAAAGCATCGGCAATCATTTCATACTCATCGTCATCTTCGATTTCAAAGTAGAATTCTTCACCGTCTTCTTCGCCAACCTTAACTATAACCAATTCTCCCGAATCTTCAAGCATCTTTTGGGGGTCATCATATACGGGAAGCAACGCAAGATAACGGGCAGTATCGGTTTCGATGGCATCAAGAACCTCGAAATTATACTCTTTTCCCTCATCATCGGCAAGAGTTACAAGATCGGGATTATATTCTTCATTTTTGATTTCTTCGCTCATTTTTATACTCCTTAAATTTCTATATTCATTTTCATATCATGCCTCCCTTGCCTAAAGGGAGACTCCCTACGGTGTAGGGAGATGTCACGAAGTGACAGAGGGTACGGGCTCCGGTTAGGAGACTCCCTACGGTGTAGGGAGATGTCACGAAGTGACAGAGGGTACGGGCTCCTGTCAGGAGGTGGCACGGCTATGCCGTGACGGAGGGATTTTAACAATCCTCATCTTTACCTATATTCTAATATAAATTCCCCTTTTAGTCAACGGATAAATTATCCAAAATCTTTCTAAATTGGGTTTCATAGAGAAGTTTATATGTTTCGCTCTTTTTAAGCAATTCTTCATGAGTGCCTTTTTGGGAGATTTTTCCGTTTTCAAGCACCATTATACAATCGGCGGAAAGAACGGTTGTCAGTCGATGAGCTATAACCAAACTTGTTCTGCCTTCCATAACTCTTTCAAGGGCCGATTGAATTAAACTTTCGGAAATAGAATCAAGGGACGAAGTCGCTTCATCGAGAATTAAAATTTTAGGGTCCTTAAGCACCACGCGAGCTATGGAAACCCGCTGCTTTTCTCCACCTGAAAGTTTAAGTCCCCGATTGCCTACCACAGTATTATACCCATTTGGCAACGACATTATAAAATCGTGGATATTGGCAATTTTACAGGCCTTTTCGATTTCTTCTTTGGTAGCATCTTCCTTGGCGTAAAGAAGATTTTCTAAAATTGTTCCGTTAAACAGATAGGTATCCTGTGTAACGGTGCCGATATTTTGTCGCAGATACTGCAATGAAAAATCCTTAACGCAAACGCCCGCAATCGAAACTCTTCCTTTTTTTGCATCATAAAGTCGGGGTATCATATTTATTATGGTGGATTTACCTGCTCCCGATGCGCCGACTATGGCATACATTTTACCCTTTGGAACGGTGAAATTAACCCCTTTAAGTACGGGATTTCCACCTTTATATGAAAACTCCACATCTTTAAATTCAATATTGCAGTTTTCCATATCGGGTGTTTTTGGATTTTCGGGGTCAACAATATCCTGCTTTTTATCGAAATACTCGAATATTCTTGAAAAAAGTGCCAGTGAACGAACGAAATCTACGCCTATATTAAGAAGCATCCTCACGGGCTGATAAAGGCGGTTAACGAGGGCAACTATAACCGATATCCCGCCAACAGTCAGAGCGCTGTCGCCCCCGTGAATTATCAAAAACGCTCCCGCAAAATATATAAGCAGAGGGGCAATTTGGATAAACATTCCGAGAAAGACATGAAACCAACTTCCCGCTCTATGTTCTTTTACGGTTATTTCAGTTACCTTATCATTAATTGAGCTGAATTTTTTATACTCGCTTTTTTCCTTGGTAAAGAGTTTAACAAGCATAGAGCCGCTAACCGAAAGGGTTTCATCAATATGCTGATTCATCTCATCGTGCTTTTCGGCCGAAAGGGACAACAATTCCCATCTCTTTCTGCCTACCACACGGGTAGGGATAATCAGAATCGGGATAATAACAAGGCCCACAATCGCCAGTCGCCAATCGGTATAAAACATATAAAAAACCGAAGTGGCTATTACCAGAATATTACTTACGATGCTTGTGAGAGTTCCCGAAATCACCGAACTTACCGAATTTATATCACTATTCATTCGGGTGATGATATCGCCCTGTTTTTCATCGGTAAAAAAGGCGTGAGACATATGCTGCAGATGGTCATACATCTGATTTCGCATATCCCTGATTATCATTTGAGAAATCCAGGAATTTATGTATTGCTCCAAAACACTTATGATTTGCCCGAGGGCCAAAAGAACAAAGGCGGCTATAAGTAAAATTAAAAGCTGTTTCATACTTTCGGGAGCAGAGATTATTTCATCAACGATTTTTCCCGTAACCGCCGCAGGCATAAGACCCAAAACCGCCGAAACGGCGAGGGCTAATATAACCAATAAAAACTGCCACCTATACGGTTTTAAATAACCGAGAATTCGGGCGATTAATTCCTTGGTGATTTTGGGCTTATTCAGTTTTTCTTCTTCGGTGAGAAATCCGCGAGGACCGGGCGGCCTTCCCATACCACGAATTCCCGGCGGAGGCGGCATAAAATTCGCCATTATTTTTATCTTCCTTTCGATATTTTTAAAATAATTTTAAGTGATTTTCATATACATTATACCATATATTGTGTATAATTGCACTTTTTATATTTTTAATAAAAATTATCAACTTTTTACTTGACATTTAGTGCATAATGCGTTATAATAAAGACGAAGAAAAGAGAAAGAGGTGAGTCCAAAGGTTTAGAAAGTAACGAACTCATAATCTAAAATAAGGATTGATTCCAAAAAACAGTTAATTTTTTACTCGACCAAAAATTTTTAAGTAAAGGTGAGTCCAATGGGCCATAATTCTTTTTAAGAAAAGCGCGTTCAATAAAGATATCCGAAAAGGATTTAATATAGATGTTGGTGATAAATATGATTTCATTTATATCTAAATTTCAAATCAAATTTTAAATTCGGGTGGTACCAATGTACAATTAAAAAGAAACCTTGCTTTTCCGGTTTTAAGTAAAACTTAATATGATATACTGCGCGGTCTTCAAAAGAAGGCCGCGTTTTTTATATTTACCCTTTATTTTAAAATAGAAATATGATATAATTGTGATGGGAAATTTTCCCTTTTATAAATATTATTATGAGGTGAATTAAAATGGCAGAAAACAAATTTAAAGGTTCTAAAACCGAAAAAAATCTTCTCGAAGCATTTGCAGGTGAATCTCAGGCAAGAAATAAGTATACATATTTTGCCTCTGTTGCAAAAAAGCAGGGTTTTGAGCAGATTGCAGAAATCTTTTTAAAGACCGCCGAAAACGAAAAGGAACACGCTAAACTCTGGTTTAAGGCCCTTGGCGAACTTGGTAATACCGCAGAAAATCTCGTTGCCGCCGCCGACGGAGAAAATTATGAATGGGCAGGTACTTCAGGTATGTATCCGAGAATGGCTCAAGAATCTGAAGAAGAGGGCTTTTTGGAGTTAGCTGCACAATTCAGAGCGGTAGCACAAATTGAGAGAACTCACGAAGAAAGATTTAGAGCATTATTTGAAAATATAGATACTAATAAGGTTTTTGCAAAAGAAAAAGCAACAATGTGGGAATGTCGCAACTGTGGTCATATCCATCAAGGCAGTGATGCGCCAAAGGTATGTCCCGTTTGTAAACACCCACAAAGTTACTTTGAGGTAAGGAAAGAAAACTATTAAATTTTAAGGTGTATGTCCAATTCAAAACCAGGACAATACCAACCGCCTACGGTAGTGACACCTTTTTCCTTTGCTTCATCGGAAGTCATTTTTATGGCTTTAGGTCTATGATAAACAATTTTATCTACAACACTTAATAACAACTTATTTTTTGCGGAGGCAGAAACAGAACTATCTCCAAGAGTGTCAATGGCTTGATGCAATGTAGCGATTGCACCATTATAATCAATATGTTCCGGCATATCGTTATAAGCTGTTTCTAAGGCGTTCTCAAGGTTTTGTTTCTCCTCCATACATTTTGCCATAAGTTTATCAAAAACTTGTTTAGGCATTTTTTCCTCGGCATATTTGTCCCATAAGGATAATTCCTTCTTTTCAATCTCAACATATTTGGACTCAAGCAGAGAAACATACTCCGTGTGTTTCTCTTTTTTATTGTCATCATCATCGGTGACATTTTCCGATAGATTATCCAAATTCTCCTTTAATGCTTTTATGACTGCCTCTATCAATTCCTTTTCACCACAAGAGGCATTGCCACAAAACATTTGCTCATCACAAAGATAGCGGAAAGTGTTTCTGTTTTTTCTTCTTATCATTACCTTGCCACATTCACACCTTAATATTGATGCAAAGGGATTTTGGAGTGTTGCACTTGGTTTAACAGAAGGATAACGATGTATCTTGTTGTTTGCTTTATAAAACAGGTCCTCATCAATAATTGCGGGGTGCTTTCCATCCACAATCTCAAATTCTTCGTTAAAAACGCAGTGTGTGGTGATT
>JAFSAK010000058.1 GCA_017441045.1 Clostridia bacterium | reverse complement strand
TTTCGGTTTCGGCGGTTTCTTCCACCTCTTCCTCCACTTCGCAAACAACCGTTTCGCAAGCGGGGGCGGACTTCATTTTGTTATTGATTTCAATAACATTTTTAACGAGAAGTATAAACATAAGTATGCCTTCATAAACAAGG
The DNA here is from genome assembly GCA_017441045.1 of Clostridia bacterium. The sequence goes on along the minus strand of JAFSAK010000058.1, from coordinate 6,096 downwards.
CGAAGAACAATAGGACCGAGAACGGCAATACCGATTCCTATAAGGAAATTTAAGCCAAAACGACCGAATATCCAATCGAAACTGCCACTATAATAAGAACTGTATCTTGCGGCATCAATGAGTCGTCCGATAAACCAAACTGCGTTACCAACAGTAGCGATTAAAACACCAACGGCAAGACATGCTACAGAAAGGAAGGTGAAAATGGCTTTGAGAACCGTCTCCAAATATAGAGATTTAAAATTAAAGTAATCGTGAATTTTCTGGAGCAGTTTTTTATCGAAAGTACCATCAAACTTTGCTGGCAGAACCTTTATGTAAAGCAAAACCGTAACCGCGATAGCGGCGAGAACTCCAACAATAGCGAAAAACGTCATAACAAAAATCCCCTTTTTTATTTTTTATAATTATACTCTTTGGGCAAAATTTTGTCAATAAACAATAAAGGCAGATGAAAGTTCATCTGCCTTTACAAATCTTAATCTTTCATATCCTTATCCCTATCAACTATAACGCCTGTTTTAGCGTTAATTTCATAGGAATATTCATGCGCTTCTGAATCAAAATCAATCTCGTAAACTAAAACGCCGTTATCGTAATCAAGATGATTTTCTATCATACTAACGTCCGCTTTCTTAAGCCCCGCATCAGAAAGAGCGATATCAAGGGCTTCATCGGCAGTAAGTTTGGCTTCATCGGATGCGGTATTTGTCATACCCGATTCCATCGCGCTTCCGCCATTGTCATTTCCATTGCTGTTACCGCCCATATTTTTATCGCCGCCACAGGCGGAAAGCATTGCGATAAAAACTACGGAAAAAATAATTGCTAATAATCTCTTCATAATGTTTCCCTCCCGTTTATAATTTTCCAATGTTTTTGAAATTTATAACTTGTAAAATTTATCAATTTTTGGGTTTGATTGATTTATGATAATGAGCATAGGTACAGGAATTCCCTTCGCCCAGCACAACGGCTTCCGTAACATCTCCCACAAACAATGTGTGACTGCCTACATCGGTTTTACTAATTACCTTTAAGGAGAAACAAGCATTAGTAAATTTCGGAATATATTTTATTCCGTTTGATGTGCGATAATCCGCTTCGCAATCGGCGAACTTATCCACATCCCTGCCCGACTGCATACCAAAATGTTTTATAACATCAAAGGGCGCATCATCTGTGAGAACGCATACATTAAGCAGTCCCGTTTTTTCAACCATTTCCTTGGTTAAACTGTTGTTTTGAAGGGAAATTGCCATTCGGTCGGGGCCGAGAGCAACCTGAATAGCCGTATTGGAAATACAACCGTTATCCTTATCCCCATCTTTTGCCGTTACCACAAACAAGCCGTAACTTAATTTATGATAAGCCGATAAATCTATTTTACTTTCATTAACGAAAGTAGCGTGCAAGAAGGCCCTCAAATGCCTTACCGTGACGAGCTTCATCGCGAGCCATTTCGTGAACGGTATCGTGGATAGCATCAAGACCTAATTCTTTAGCAAGTTTAGCAAGTTCGAATTTGCCGAGTGTTGCGCCGTTTTCGGCATCAACGCGCATTTCGAGATTTTTCTTTGTGGAATCGGTTACAACTTCACCTAAAAGTTCTGCAAACTTAGAAGCGTGCTCTGCCTCTTCGTAAGCGGCCTTTTCCCAGTAAAGACCGATTTCGGGATATCCTTCTCTATGGGCTACGCGAGCCATAGCAAGATACATACCTACTTCACAGCATTCGCCGTTAAAATTCTCGCGAAGGCCTTCGATTATTCTTTCATCAACGCCTTTTGCAATACCTACAACGTGCTCAGCAGCCCAGGTCTTTTCGCCTGCTTGCTCTTGGAATTTGGAAGCGGGAGCATGGCAAATGGGGCATTCAGCAGGAGCTTCGTTACCTTCGTGAACATAACCACAAATTAAACATACATACTTTTTCATAATAATGACCTCCGAATTTAATATAAACTTATTTATGATTTTTTAATCATTGCTCTTTACAGTTACGGCAGATTCCGTAAACTACACAAACGGCATTTTCTATGCAAAATCCCTCTTCGCCCGACATAACCTCTATGGTTTTATCATCCACGGGCACATCGGTAATGGATCCGCATTTTTTACAGTGAAGATGCAGATGGAAGGAATTATCGCCATCAAAATGGTCGTTTCCATCCCCTACTACAACACTGATTATCTCGCCATCTTCCACCAAAATCGCCAGATTACGATACACGGTACCTAAACTTATATTAGGTATCTCTTTTCTTACTTCTTCGTAAACCTGCGAAGCGGTAGGATGAGATTTTGAATTTCGCAATACCTTTAGTATTGCTTCGCGCTGTTTTGAGTAATTTCTCATCGCCTTCTCCTAAATTAGTAATGATTACTGATTTTATTATACACGCTTTTTCCGGTTTGTCAACAGTTTTTTTAAATTTTCTTGACATTTTTTTGTCAAAGCTTTAAAATTATTGTGTAATGACAAAAGAAACGGGTGATTTGGATGCAATTTAAAGGCATTTCCGATTCGGTTATCAAACGATTACCCCGATATTATCGATTTTTAGGCGAACTTAAAAATGAAGGAATTTCCCGAATTTCCTCTAAACAGCTTTCTGAAAAAATGGGATTTACCGCCAGTCAAATAAGGCAAGATCTCAACTGTTTCGGCGGTTTTGGTCAGCAAGGCTATGGATATAACGTTGAACTTCTCCGTGAAGAAATCGGTAAAATACTCGGTCTTGATCGCAGAGATAATATTATTTTAATTGGCGCGGGTAATTTGGGCAGAGCCGTTGCGCAGCATATAAGTTTTGAGGCCTTGGGATTTAGTTTAATAGGTATTTTTGATCGAAAGGAAGCGCTTATCGGTCAGGTAGTAAGAAATTTGCCCATAAGAAATATATCAAATCTCGATGAGTTCTGCAGGGAAAACAAACCTACCGCCGCCGTTCTTTGTATACCCAAAGAGCAGGCCAAATCCATCGCCGACCAACTTGTTAAATTAGGAATTAAGGGCATATGGAATTTCAGCCACTATGATTTTGGAATTGAATATCCGCAAATCACAGTAGAAAATATGCACTTCGGCGATAGTTTGATGACTCTTTCATACAAATTAAACAGTGAGGAATAATTAGAATGCTCTTGGTTTTTGCCGAGAGCGTTTTATTATTTTTATTGCTTTTTTTAATATGTAATGTATAATAAATTTGAAAGGAAGTGACGAGATGAAATTTTTCACCAATAAAGAATCTTTACGCGAGTACTCCATATCCGCATATCTACACGATGAGCGATGCAACTGTGAAATTCACCGTCACGAATATTTCGAAATTGAATTTATTTTATCGGGAAGCGGTACCTACGAAGTTGATAATATCGCCTATCCGATGGAACGGGATACGCTCTTTTTCACCACCCCCGCTTCTTTTAATATTTTAAATACCGATAAACCTTTTCGACTTATAAATGTATCATTTAATTTTGATGTTTTCACAGAACTTGGTATGGATAAGTTTATTGATGCCGGCGTGCCCGTTTCCATTAAACTTTTGGGCGATGACCGCGAAGTTATGCATACATATTTTAGAGAACTTGTTTTTGCGCAAAGAGAATTTAACGAGCCATATAAAAAATGTCTTTTATCCTGCATTCTGCATAAAATCGCAAAGATTTCCCCCGAATACACACCTATCGGCAACAACCATATCCGCAAAGCTCTCATATATATATCAAGTAATCTCGGTTCGGAAATCACCTTGGAATCGGTTGCTAAGCATCTCGGTATTTCCTCTGTTTACTTATGTACGTATTTTAAAGAAACAATGGGAATGAGCTTTAAAAGTTATCTTGATAATATTCGCTTTGATTACGCCTCAAAGCTTTTAAAATCCACCGAAATGAGCACAATAGAAATTGCCCATTTATCAGGGTTTAAAGATTATTCCAACTTTATGCGCCGTTTTAAAACCAAATATGGTATGACCCCTAACACTTACAGGAACTGCGAGGATATATAGACAGTGAAAATTTTTACTTTCAACAGAAAACGGCTTTACGGTTCGGCAATCAGAGGCGAGCGCAACAACAATATAAACGAATTTTTTATTCATCGCCACGAATATTTCGAGGTGGAATATATTATAAAAGGAAACGGTACATATCCCATTGACGATGTTGAATATCCATTGGAAGACGGTATGCTTTATTTCACCACACCTGCTTCGGTCCACAGTATGCATTCCGATGATTTAACAGACCTGATTAATGTTTCCTTCACCTATGAATTGTGTTCTGAAATCAATATCCCCGAACTTGTTGAATCGGGAGCCCCCGTTGCCATAAAACTTAAGGGTGAAGACAAGAAATTGATTGAAGCCATGCTGAAGGAGATTGTCGCAGTTCAGGATACCGATAATATATTTTATCAGGCAAATCTGATTTCCTGCGTATTAAGAAAGATTATTATTCTTTCGGAAGCCAAGAAATCCACGCATACTGCATATATAAGAAAGGCGCTCATATATATCCTCGGCAACTTCAGTTCCGGAATAACGCTTAACTCGGTAGCCGAGTATCTTGGTGTAACCCCCGTTTATCTTTGCAAATATTTCAAGGAAAATATGGGAATAAGCTTCCAAAAATATATTGATGATATTCGTTTTAACCACGCTGAACGACTGCTTAAAACTACCGAAATGAATATATCGCAAATTTGCACCAACTCAGGATTCAAGGATTATTCAAACTTTATGCACCGTTTTAAAAATAAATATGGTATGACTCCAAAGGATTACCGAAAAGCAAAAAAATAACTGTGATAAAATCACAGTTATTTTTTATTTCAATTCTATTATGGCGGCTAAATTCCCCCGCTTTTCTCCCATCACTCTATGGGAATAAAGAAAATCACTGTTTTGACAGGTGCAAATATCGGCAATATCCATATTTTCTTCCCTGATACCCGCCTTTAAAAGTATTTTCTTATTAGCAAGGCGAAGGTCCAGGTTATAATGGTCGGGGCGCGTTGGAGTGAAAACGCCGTCTAAATCAATATCAGTTTTTTTGAAGGCATCTAAAACGGGGTCATCAACTTCATAGCATTCTTTACAAATACACGGTCCTATAGCGACAATAATATCCTTCGGATCGCAACCGAATTCATCCACCATTTTATAAACAGTTTTTGCGCCGATTTGCTTTACGGTGCCGCGCCAACCAGAATGGGAGGCCGCTATAACCTTTTTTACGGGGTCGCAAAAAAGCAGAGGCGTACAATCGGCATACTGGGTTACAAGGGCAATCCCTCTTTCGTTCGTAATAAGCCCATCAATATCCGTAAAAGAAGGTTTGGTGAAACCTGAGCCCAAATCTTCGCTCGTTACGATTTTCAGATTGTCCGTATGGGTTTGATGACTTAAAACCAGATGGGAAAGGTCACTGCCTATGGCGCTTAAAATTCTTCTATAGTTTTCGGTGGTTTTTTCGCGGGGCTCACCCTTTGTGAAACTCATATTCATAGAAGAAAAGTATCCTTCGCTCACACCGCCCATTTTAGTTGTGAAAGCGTGATTTACCGCGCCGCAATCTTCAAGTTTAGGGAATGTTATATAAACGAGTTCGCCGTTTCTTTTTATATTAACTGTATTACTCTTCATAGCGCTCCCCAAATATTTTTGAAAATAATCTATCGGAATTGGCCATAAGCCGTTTGCTATACTCTTCACCGCAGTTTTGGGCAATACTCGCAAGCGCCTCGCCCATAAAGGGAGGTCGGGAGTTTACCGAATGGGTATCACTTCCGAGAATATAAATATAATCACCCTTAATGAGTTTGAATATTTTTTTGCGCATTCCACCAAGGACTGCCGCGGCATTAATCTGCGCGAGACACTTGCCATCCTTTACAAGTTTTAAAATCTTTCTGATACCGCGACAACCGAGGTATCTTTCGATATGAGCGAAAACAGGTATATATCCCATACGGCAAATATTTTCTATGGTCTGTATCGTAATGGCATCAAAGGCGGCCATATTGAGTTCTAAAAGAATATAAGGAGAATTTCCGAGAGTAAAGGATTTTATATCCCCTAT
>JAFSAK010000057.1 GCA_017441045.1 Clostridia bacterium | reverse complement strand
ATTTCGTTATAGGTGGCTATTTCTTCTTCATAAGTAAGTTTCGGTTGCGAATTGTCATCAGCTTTTTCTGTGCTTTCAATCTGTGAATCCGAACCGCTGTTTGCAGATGAGGAATCATCTTCACTCACCGTACCAACAATTATAATTGTTGCGAGGGTAATGAGCACCCAGAACCACCATTTTTTAATGATGGGCTTTTTTGTCTTAAAGGGTGTTCCGCATTTAAGACATATAGGCGCATTATCATCCATTTCATTTCCGCATTTCGAACAGTATTTCATATAAAATCCTCCTTATAAATATACCGAATTGGGATATTTTATATTATACCGATATGGGATAATAAAGTCAAGAGGTGATTTGTGTGAGACTAAAACAAATTCGAAAAGCCAAAGGTATCTCCCAATTGAAGCTGGCTTTAGATTTAAATACAAATCAAAATACTATAAGCCGCTACGAAACGGGCGAAAGAGAGCCAGGTATTGTAGAACTTATTAAAATTGCAGATTATTTTAACATATCTGTTGATTATTTACTTGAAAGAACGGATAATCCCCAAATGCAAAAATGAGCCGAAATTTCGGCTCATTTTTTAATATAGCTAAATTTTAGTTATAATTTACAGAATATGAATTTTATTCGAATTCTATTGTTCCCACGGGTTTGGGAGTTAGGTCCATCAGCACACGGCTAATGCCCTTAACTTCGCTTGTAATTCTTGCGGTTATATGGTGTAAAAGGGCATAGGGGATTTCTTCGATGGTGGCGCTCATGGCATCGGTGGTATTTACCGCGCGGATAATGGCGCACCAACCGTCAAGACGTTTGCCGTCAATAACACCAACGGCAGTCATATCTGGAATAGCGATAAAATACTGCCAAACCCTCTCGGCAAGACCGCTTTTATCAAATTCTTCTCGGAGAATTGCATCGGCTTCGCGAAGGGCGTGAAGTCGGTCACGGGTAATGGCGCCAAGACATCTTACTCCAAGACCTGGGCCGGGGAAGGGTTGACGGTAAACCATAGCGTGAGGAAGACCCAGCGCTTCGCCTACAACTCTGACCTCATCCTTATACAAAAGTTTAACGGGCTCAACAAGTTCCATCTCCATATCTTCGGGAAGGCCGCCAACGTTATGATGGGCCTTAACCCCGTCACTTTCAAGAATATCGGGGTAGATGGTGCCTTGAGCCAAGAAGGAAATGCCTTCAAGTTTTGCAGATTCTTCATCAAAAACCTTAATGAATTCTCCGCCTATGATTTTACGCTTTTTCTCGGGGTCGCTAACGCCTTCAAGGAGTGTTAAAAATCTATCGGAAGCATCAATATATATAAGATTTGCATCAAGTTCTTTTCCAAAAATCTCGATAACCTGCTCGCTCTCGCCTTTGCGCATAAGCCCGTGGTTAACGTGAACGCAAACAAGTTGTTTGCCGATGGCTTTGATAAGAAGCGCGGCAACTACCGAACTATCTACGCCGCCCGAAAGGGCTAAAAGCACTTTTTTATCGCCCACCTGTTTTCTTACGGCCTCAACCTGCTCGGCGATAAATTTATCGGCAAGGGCCTTGGTGGTAATTCTTTCCATATTTTCGGGTCTTTTATTAGGGTTCATACTTTTGCCTCCGAGAAAAATTTTTAATAGAGATATTATATATCAATATAACGCGATTTTCAAGAAAATACGTAGTATTTATTTGAAAAAATTAAAGTTTTTTATTTGAATTCGCAATTTTTGAATTGTTGCGGTATTCTTTTGGGGTAATTCCTTCGGCGCTAAATACCCTCAAGAAGTTGGAAATTGATTTATAACCGCTCTTTTCGCAAATTTCTGTAACTGAAAGGTCGGTATTTACAAGCAGAAGTTTTGCATAGCGGATGCGAAGATCGTTTATAAAATCGGATAGGCATTTCCCCATTTCCCTATGAAAAAGCGAAGAAAAATAATTTGGAGAATATCCGCCGATTTCCGCTACTTTTTCTAAAGATATTTCATCTCTGAAATGGCGGAAAATATATTGCAAGGATTTTTGGATACCGTCTGTGACGATGGGCTTTTCTGAACTTGTGTTTCTGGTAAGGAAGGTAAACAAAATTTCAAGAAGATGGTTTTGCATATCTAAACTATAATCATCGCCTTCGGAAAATTCCTTACCAAACATATTTATAATGGTTTCTGTTTCCGTTTTTTTTGCGCCTGTAAGATTGCAAAATAAATTATGACGACGATTTATAAACTGCATCTGCCTTTCTTCCGAAATGGCGGAAGCCCGGAAAGAAATATTGGCTAATGTAATACCGTCTTCGCTGTCTATAGAATGAAAATCAATGGGGGTCAGAAGATAGAAACTGCCCGCTTTAAGTTTATAAACCGAGCCGTTTAGATTTTGTTCGCCTTCGCCCTCTAAAATAAATTCAAGCTCAAAAAATTCGTGAACATGGGTGCCGCCTTTGCCGGCAACTCTTCGTTTAACAAAGGATATATTTTTTTGAGGATCGGCAAACTCATTATTGGCGGTTTTGCGGTCACGGAGATACGAATTCATACGATCACCTTAAAATAATGGAATAATTCGTTAAAAAAATGGAAGTTTTATACTTAAAATTATTATACAATATAATAGAGGTGATTACAATGGAAAAAATGAAAAAAGATAAATTTTATTGCGTAGGCAATGCTCATCTGGATCCTATGTGGTTGTGGCGGTGGCAGGAAGGAAGCGCGGAAGCCAAGGCCACCATAAGAAGCGCTCTTGACAGAATGAAAGAATATCCCGAGTTTAAATTCGTTTGCGCCGCTTCGGCGATTTTTAAATGGATAGAAGAATTCGATAAAGAGATGTTTGAGGAAATAAAGGAAAGAGTGAAGGAAGGCCGCTTTACCATTGTGGGAGGATGGTTTGTGCAGCCCGATTGCAATTCCCCCTGCGGCGAGGGCTTCGCTCGTCACGGACTCTATGCTCAGCGTTATTTTAAGGAAAAATTCGGCGTTACCGCCCATACGGGCTATAACGTGGATTCATTCGGGCATAACGCCATGCTCCCCCAAATTCTCAAAAAGCAGGGAATGGATAACTATATCTTTATGCGACCCGCGCCCCACGAAAAAGAACTTGCGGAAGAACTTTTTTATTGGGTATCTCCCGATGGCTCAAAGGTGCTTGCTTCTCGAATACCCGAACCTTATTGCAGAAATATAAGGGATGACGAGCAAACGGATAAGGAAATAGAAAAGGCGGTAACCCACGATAAAACCAATAAGAGTCGCACCTTCTTTTACGGAGTTGGAAATCACGGCGGCGGCCCTACAAAACAGAATATAGAACTGATTTTAAATGCAAGAGAACGCCACCCCGATAAAGAATTTATTTTCTCCGATCTTGAGGATTATTTTGAGGCAGTAAAGGATAAAAAAGAACCCATCCCCGAAGTAGAGGATGATTTGCAGTACCATGCTATTGGTTGCTATTCGGCTCACGCAGAGGTTAAAAATTCTATTCGCCGAGCCGAATGTGAACTTACGGCTTCAGAGAACTTCGGTATGATGGCTGCAACCCTTTGCGGCAAGAAATATCCAGATATTAAAAGATTTGAAAATGCGTGGGAAAACGTTCTATTTTCGCATTTTCACGACTCAATGGGTGGTTGTAGTATAAAAATGGCTCACGATGACACTCTTTTGATGCTCGGCGAGAGCAGAAGCGTTGCTATGAAGGAAGAAAACAATGCACTTCAAACTATCTCTTGGAAAATTGATAGCCGTGATGCAAATCGGGGTTATCCTTGGGTTATATTTAATCCGCATAGTTTTGAGGTTAAGGCGATTGTTTCGCAGCGTTGTCGCGGAAAATCCACCCTTCATGATAGGGCTGGTAATATAATACCTTTCCAGCCCGTTCATATGGATTCCCACCTTGTAGAGGGTAAATGGAATCAAACTTTAGCGGCAGAGGTTACGGTGCCGCCTATGGGTTATACTTGCATATATAGGAAGGACCCGAATCCTGAAAATCCCGAAACACCTCAATTCGAAAGCTCTGTAAAAGCCGAAGGAAATATTCTTGAAAATAAACGCTACCGTATAACCTTCGAAAAGCATACGGGATATATAATCTCCTTATTTGATAAGGAAAAGGAGCTTGAGCTTATAAAGGGCTATGCCGCCGAGCCCGTAGTTATAGATGAAACGGGCTATGACACCTGGGCTCACTTCAAAACACATTTCGATAGAGAAATCGGTATGTTTACCGATGCTAAAATAACTGCCATTGAGAACGGTCCCGTAAGGGCTACTTTAAAGGTTGAAAGTTTCTACGGCAGCTCCAAGCTCACTCAGTATTTTTCCTTAACCGCGGATGGCGACCTTCAGGTAAAAGCCACTGTGGACTGGCGGGAAAAGCGTAAAATGTTAAAACTTCGTTTTAACACAGTGTTCGAAGATGGTAAGGCGTATTACGAAATTCCCTTTGGCGTTATGGAAAGGGAAGCAGACGGCAAGGAGTATCCCGGTCTTAAATGGCAGGCAATAAAAAATGATAAGGGCGGACTTGCGGTTATCAACAATAATAAGTATAGCTTCTCGGCAAAGGATTCCGCGATGGATTTAACGGTTGTCCGCTCACCATATTATAACGACCATTCGGGACAGGAAGACCCCGAAGGTATATTTATGGATCAGGGTGAGCACGAATTTTCTTATGGGATTATCCCCGTTTACGAAGATGGCTGGAGCAAGGTCATAAAGGCGGCGGCGCTTCTTAATAAACCCGTTGCGATGATTGCAGAAAACAACCACGAAGGTACGCTTCCCGATACCGACAGCGCTTTAAATGTGAGCGCGGAAAACATCATAATTTCCGCCTTTAAGCGCTCGGAAGATAATAAGGGTACGGTTATTCGCGCTTATGAAACCGACGGAAAAGAAACGGATGTTATAATAAGCGGAAAGGGAATAGCTGCGCCCCTTAAAGCGAAATTTACACCATTCTCGATCAATACATATATGTTGATTGATGGAGAAACAGAGTGGAAAGAAGTTTTAATGACCGAGTTTGATATTTGAATATAAAAATAAACCGCAGAATCAATTGACTCTGCGGTTTTAATTTTATCTTTGTTTATTCGGTTGTTTCGGGATACTTGATATTTTTAACCTTTAAACGCTTAATAGCAGATTTATGTTTTTCAACATTAAGAGGTTGTGCGGCTTCTTCAAGCACCTTTTCGAAATCCTCATCGGAATTGAGGTGACGCAAACTCTTAACTAAAAGGTCGTAGTAATAATCATCCCCTGCGATATCGCCTTTAACGAAAAGCACGATACCCTTATTGTCATCAAGGGTTTTAACCAGAACTTCGCCAACCTTCAAATCCTTTGTGTCTTTAAAGTAATCGGAAGCATAATCGGTATCTTCATCGCCTAAAATTTCGGCATTGATATCCTTGGGTTGAGGAGTTTCCTCTTTATCGGTATCATCTTCCTTGGTTTCTTCTTTTTTGTCTTCCTCTTCATCGGGACCTACATATTCTTCGAGTACGGTTTCGAAACTCTTTCTGCCTGCTCTCAAATCTTCGGCCGCTTTATTGATAAAATCGGTTTTTTCTTTAATTTCGGCTTCCTTAAGGGTAGTGAAATCAACTTCGATCATATCAACGATAAGATATTTCTTGGTAAGAATTTCCTTTAAAGTTTCTTTTTTGGCTTCCTTTTCGCCGCCTTCACCGTAGATAAAATCGAAATACTTTTCGGAATAATAGGTATCGGTCATATAGGTCTTGAAGGTGGAAAGAGCAACGCCGTTGGGCTCAAGGAAAGAAGCGTATCCATAAGAACCCCAATAATACTCGGCATAATATTCTGCCATAGATTTGGTATCCTTATCGAGTTCCAACTTATTTTCTTTGCAAAGATTCTTGCAAGCGGCAATTTTTTTGAGATTATCAATTGCGGTATCTTCTACCCAAGTAACGAATTTTTTATTATCGATGGTCTGCTTGTGATAATCAATACCTTCGGTAGCGGCATCAACATCGCCCGAAAGCTCCTGATCAACCTTAGTTCTTGCTTCGCTATCGGCGAAAACAAGGGCGCAAAGGTAATATGCGGCAGTGAAATCATTGCCTTCAATTGTAAGGGCGATTTCATCTTTTTTATGGCATCCCGCAAAGGAGAGGCACATAATAAGGGCCAAAAGAGCGGCCATTAATCTTGTGAGTTTTTTCATTTTGAATTCCTCCGTAGTAATCCATTATAAACTAAGTAAAATTATATACTAAACTTATATAAATGTCCACAAATTTTTTGAAAACTATAATATTTTGACAAGTTGCGCTACTACAGACTGCGGTTTTTCCCCTGACTTCAGTTTTATAACATAACAGGGTTTATCCTTAAAAGTAACGGCAAAACTATCCGCAAAACCTTGGGAAAGTTTCGAAACCGCCTCCTCATTTAAGGTTTCGGTGTGAAGCACGAGAGAATTTGGAGTGCCTGTTATTTCGTATATACCAAGTGCCGCCGCGCGATTGCGGAGCAGAGAAATATCCATAAGTCCCATAACGGAACGAGGTGGCTCGCCGAAGCGGTCGCAGAGTTCGTCTATAATATCCGTAACATCTTCGTCGTTCTCGATATCGGCAATTCGTTTATAAATGCCAAGACGGGCGGGAAGGGATTCGATATAACTTTCGGGAATATGGGCCGAAATATTAAGGTCGATAGTACATTCTCGGGTTTCTTTAGCTTCGATTCCGTTTTCGCGGTTTACGGCATCCGAAAGCAGTTTCAAATACATATCATATCCAACCGCCTCCATATTTCCGTGCTGTTCGCCGCCTAAAATACTACCGGCTCCTCTGATTTCAAGGTCACGCATAGCAATTTTAAAGCCCGAACCGAATTCGGTAAATTCTCTGATGGCTTCAAGGCGCTTGGAGGCAATGTCGGAAAGTTGTTTGTTGCGATTAAAACAAAAATAAGCGTATGCCCTTCGGGGAGAGCGGCCAACGCGGCCACGGAGTTGATGAAGTTGAGAAAGTCCCATTCTATCGGCGTTTTCGATTATCAGGGTATTGGCATTGGGTACATCCACGCCCGTTTCAATAATGGTGGTGCATACAAGCACATCAATTTCGTGCTCCACAAGTTCTTGCCAAACGCGAGAAAGTTCATCTTCGCTCATTTTACCGTGGGCAACGGCAAAACGGGCATCGGGAATTCGGGATTTCAGTTTGGCGGCGCAAAGGTCGATACTCTCAACCCGATTATGCAGATAATAAACCTGACCGCCGCGGCGAAGTTCTTTGTTTATGGCGTCAATCAGTACCCCGTCATTATGCTCTAAAACATAGGTCTGAACGGGATGACGGTCGCCGGGCGCCTCATCTATGGAGGACATATCCCTAAGTCCCGACATTGCCATATTAAGTGTACGGGGGATAGGCGTTGCGCTTAAAGTAAGGATATCAACAAAGGGATAAAGTTCTTTAAGCCGCTCCTTTTGGGCCACGCCGAAGCGCTGTTCCTCATCGATTATAACGAGCCCGATATCTTTAAATTCCACATCCTTCGATATCAGTCGATGGGTACCGACCACCATATCAACCCTGCCTTTTTTAAGGGAATCTATGGTTTTTTTCTGCTCTTTTGGGGTTACGAAACGGGATAGGAGTTTAACGGTTACGGGCATATCGCCAAACCGTTTTATTATGGTGTTATAGTGTTGCATAGCGAGTATGGTGGTGGGTACTAAAAGAGCGCACTGTTTTCCTTCGCTTATGCACTTAAATGCGGCTCGGAGAGCAACCTCCGTTTTGCCGAAACCAACGTCACCGCATAAAAGACGGTCCATAGGAACTTCCCGTTCCATATCCTTTTTTATTTCATTTATGCACTGCAATTGGTCGGGGGTTTCTTCATATTCAAAGCGGCGTTCGAAATTATTTTGAAGGTCGGTATCTTCGGAAAAAGCATAGCCCTTCGTGGCCATTCGTTTGGCATAAAGTGCGGTCAATTGCTTGGCCATATTTTTAACTGCCGCTCTTACTCTCTGCTTGGTTTTTTGCCATTCCTGAGAGCCGAGGCGATTGATTTTAACGCTGCCTTCCTCGGCGGAGCCAATATATTTTGAAACCAAATCAAGTTGGGTTACGGGAACATAAAGCACGTCGGTGCCCTTATATTTTATCTTGATATAATCCTTTTTAACTCCCGAGGTGGTTATATGGTTAATTCCGTCAAAAATACCGATACCGTGAGAAGCGTGAACGACTAAATCGCCGTTTTTAAGTTCATCGAGGGAGCCGATTTCCTTGGCGTTTTTAGGCCTTTTCGGCTTCTTTCGGTTTTCGGCGGCAATATGGCGGTGGGTTATGAGCATAAATTTGAGAGCGGGTATTTCAAATCCTGAGGATAATCCTCCCTGCGCTATAAAAAGTCCTTCTCCCGTTATCTGCTCATTGCCTTTAACTATTAACGGACGATAGCCCTTATCTTCGAGTCCGAGGGCCAGAACATTTGCGGCTTTTTCTCCGCCCGCAAGTATTAAAACACTTCCGCCCCTATTGAGATTATATTCAATATCTTCGCATAAAACCTCCATATCGCCGCTCCAAGCGGTTGAGCGTTTGAAGGTGAAATTAATCAGATCTTTAATATTGACTTCGTAGGAATTGCGGGGGAAGTTATCGGCAAAAATCGCCTTTTCGCAATGGGCGAAAAATTCATCTTTTTGAAGGGTGATTTTGGTTGCCGCAGGGCAGATAACTCCGCTTTCAAGGAGTATTTTTATATCTTCATTTTGCATCGTGAAGATGCTTTTAAGCCGTTCGGCGATATTTCCCGATTCGCAAAGAATTAAAGGTGAATCTTTAATATAATCAAAGATAGTGGCGGGGCCGCCTTCATAGAGAAAGGGAATATATAAATCGGGGGAAACCGATATACCGCCTTTTAATATATCAATATCGTTTTCTATATTTCGAAGGGTTTCCCCATCAAGTTTTGGATTTGCCTCTATATATTTTTCTAACTTTTCCGCTAAACTTTGCGCCTTTACGGGAAGTTCACAGGCGGGGGAAATTTTGATTTTTTTTATCTGTTCTTCTCGGCGTTGACTTTCGATATCAAAATAGGATATTGTATCAACCTCATCGCCCCAAAGTTCAATGCGAATGGGTTTATCTTGGTTTACGGGGAAAATATCCAAAATTCCGCCGCGGATGGAAAACTGTCCCGCACCTTCGCAGAGTTCACTTCGGGTATAACCCGCCAGAATAAGTTTCTCTGCCGTGTCCGATATATCAACCTCATCACCTGCGGCAATTTCAAACTGATTTTCCTTTAAAACTTCGGGGGGAAGGGTGTACTCAAGAGCCGAATCTACCGATAAAATGAGCATGTCAAAGTGCCCGTCAAGAATTCTTGACAGGGTGTCTACACGCTTATGCTCATATTCTTTTGAGTACCCCGTAAGCCGTACGAGGTTTAGGTCTCTTTGAGGGAGCAAAAGGGCCTCGAAGCCGAGCCCCATAAGGTCTTCGCGCAGTCCGTTTGCCGCCGCCTCATCGTGACAGATAAGCACGGGTTTTCTGCCCGTTTTCTTATAAATTCCCCCTGCTATAAGGGCTTTATGAATATTTGAAAGCCCGGTAACGCCGAGGGGCAGTCGCCCCTTTTCTACGGAATTTATAAGTTCCGAAAATTCTCTGTCACGCTCTAAAACGCTAAAAAGAAAATCCATTTTTTACCTACTGTATTTATTCATTGCCGAGTCAATGCCTCGACTTATAATTTCCTTAACGGCGCTTACCGCCTTTTTGGTAGCTTCATCGAAATTTTCAAGGTCACCTTTTGAAATTTTCCCGAGAACGTGATTTTTAAGGTCGCTCGATTTATCTATTCTCTCACCAACACCGATTTTTATTCTCATAATTTCTTCGGTGCCTAAAACCTCTATTATATCCTTGATGCCGTTGTGTCCCCCCGCGCTTCCTTTTCTGCGGATACGGATAACTCCAATGTCTAAAGATATATCGTCAAACATAATTATTATATTTTCTACGGGTATCTTATAAAAGGAAGATAGAGCCCCTACGGCTTCACCCGAATTATTCATATAGGTCTGGGGTTTAGCGAGCAGAACTCGTTTTCCGTTTATATTTCCCTCGCCGAAAAGGGCGCTATGCTTATTTTTATTAAAAGCGGCGCCAATATCCTCCGCCAATTTATCAATAGCCATAAACCCTGCGTTATGACGGGTTTTGGCATACTCAAGACCGGGGTTTCCAAGACCCACAACAAGATAATCAAAGGCGCTTTTTTTGGATTTAAAAAACATTTATATCACCTAAAGGAAATAATAACATAAACCGCCTTTTTTTACAAGAAAAATCGCTTATTTCTATTGAAAAAGGGTATATTCTGTGATAGAATAAGTTGATTTTAGATTAATTCTACTGTAAGGAGAAATTTTAAGTGACGTTAAAAGAAGAGATTAACCGCAGAAGAACATTTGCGATTATTTCCCACCCCGATGCAGGTAAAACCACACTTACCGAAAAATTACTTTTATACGGAGGCGCTATCCAGACCGCAGGTTCGGTTAAGGGCAAGGCCACGGCTAAGCACGCCGTTTCCGACTGGATGGACCTTGAAAAGCAGAGAGGTATTTCTATTACCTCGTCTGTTATGCAGTTTGAATATGAGGGTTATTGCATAAATATTCTTGATACTCCGGGACATCAGGACTTTTCGGAGGATACCTATAGAACTCTTATGGCGGCAGATAGCGTTGTTATGGTTATCGATGCGGCAAAGGGTATTGAGCCCCAGACCCGTAAACTATTTAAGGTTACGGCTATGCGCCATATCCCCATTTTCACCTTTATAAATAAGCTTGACCGCGAGGCAAGAGATCCCTTTGAGCTTCTCGATGAACTCGAAAAGGAATTCGGTATCGGCACCTATCCTATAAACTGGCCCATCGGTTGCGGCGTTAACTTTAAGGGCGTTTTCGATAGAGAAAAGCGTCAGATTATGAGCTTTAACGAGCGTCATAGAGGTCAGGAAAAATTAAACGCCATTGAGTGCGATATTACCGATACTGCAAAGCTTGATGAGCTTATAGGCGAGTATCAAAGGGCAGAACTCGTTGACCAGATAGAACTACTTGACGGCGCAAGTTTTGATTTTGATTTGGAAAAGGTACGAAACGGAACACTAACCCCCGTTTTCTTCGGTTCAGCCCTTACTAATTTCGGCGTTGAGCCCTTCCTTGAAAATTTTCTTAAAATGACAACTCCGCCCCCTGCCCGTAATACCAAATCGGGTGAAATTGAGCCCGATAGCGAGGATTTTTCTGCCTTCGTATTTAAAATTCAGGCAAATATGAATAAAGCCCACCGCGATAGAATGACCTTTATGCGAATCTGTTCGGGTAAATTCGAGCGGGATAAGGAATATTTCCATATGCAAGGGGGAAAGGCCCTTCGCCTTTCTCAGCCGCAGCAACTAATGGCCGAATCCCGTCAGATCGTAAATGAGGCCTATGCGGGCGATATTATCGGCGTTTTCGCTCCCGGTATGTTCTCCATAGGAGATACGGTATGCACCTCTAAAAACAAGGTAGAATTCGAAGGAATCCCCACCTTTGCTCCCGAGCATTTCGCTATGGTTGAGCAGATAGATAGTTTAAAGCGAAAACAGTTTGTTAAGGGCGTTGAGCAGATAGCCCAAGAGGGCGCAATTCAGATTTTCCACGAGCCCAATTCGGGTATGGAAAGGGTTATTGTGGGCGTTGTTGGTGTACTTCAATTTGAGGTTCTCGAATACCGCCTTAAAAACGAATATAAGGTTGACGTTATAAGAAATAATCTGCCCTTCCAGTATATCCGCTGGATAGGCAATAAAGATATTGACGTTTCTTCCCTTAATCTTACCTCTGATACCAAATGGGTGCAGGACTTTAAGGGCAACGACCTTCTTATCTTCACAAGCGAATGGAATATAAACTGGGCACTTGAAAAGAATAAGGGTCTTATTTTAGAGGAATTCAGTAAAGAATAAGTTTTGAAAGCAGGGATTTTATGCCTTTTAAAAATGCTAAATGGGTAACAAGCAAAAATTGTGATAGCCCCATAATCGTGGGCAAATTTAATGTAAACAAAGAAACCGTTTCTGCAGATATCAATATCTGCGGGCTCGGTTTCTTTGAGCTTTTTATAAACGGTAAAAAGGTAAGCGATGATATTTTGGTTCCTGCCTATACCGATTATGAACCCCGAGAGGGCAGACAGCTTCTTTACCCCAACGAGCGTCACGGTACATATCGCACCCTATATAAAGTATATGATATACTCCCCTTTATAACCGAGGGTGAAAACCTTATTGAAGTTTGGCTTGGTAACGGTTGGTATAACCAAACAGAAAGGGTTATCGAGGGGGAAATGTGGTATGATTTTATAAAACTTATATATGCTATAAAACTTACCGAAAACCAAGGTAAAGAGACCGTTTTCGTTTCCGATGAAAATCTTAAATGGAAAAAATCTCCCATAGTTTTTAATAATATATTCTTCGGTGAAAAGTGGGATTTTGAAGCAATCGATGAAACTCTTTATCCCGTGGAAATAACCTCCGCGCCAAAATCGGATATATTTGAAAAGCAAACCTGCCCTGCCGATAAGGAAATATCCGTCATCAAGCCCAAAGAGGTTTTTGCCCATCAGAATCGCAGGGTTTACGATGCGGGTATCAATATTTCGGGATATGCGAAATTAAAGGGCAAAGGTAATATTACGGTTACATACAGTGAGGGTATAAATGCCGATTTCACTTTGAATTACGGCTCCGCAGGAAGCGACCAATTATCCGCGAACGGAATTCCTCAAATACAGACCGATGAATATATTACAGAAAAAGAACGGGAATTAAAGCCGAAGTTTTCGGTTAAAGCATTTAGATATATTGAGGTTATTGGTGATGTTTCGGAGATAGAGGTTATTGTCGTTCATAGTGATATAAAACCTGCAAGTTATTTCGAATGCGATAATGAAATGCTTAATTGGTTGTATACCGCCCATATAAGAACTCTGCTTAATAACCTTCATTACGGTACAGTTTCCGACTGTCCTCACAGAGAGCGTCTCGCCTATACGGGCGACGGTCAGATTGCAAGTAATGCAGTTATGACCACCCTTAAAACCGAAGGCTTTTACAAAAAGTGGATAAGGGATATTTACGATTGTCAAAATTCACTTACGGGCAACGTGGAAAATACGGCTCCTTTTGGTGGTGGTGGCGGCGGCCCGGGCGGTTGGGGAGGCGCCATAGTGATTATCCCCTATAATCATTATAAGCATTTCGGCGACAAGGAAATCCTCCGCGAAGGGTTGCCGTATATGCTTAAATGGTATGAGTTTATGCTTTCGAGAGCGGAAAACAATCTCATCAGTAAAAAGGTGGAGGGTTGTTGGTTTTTGGGCGAGTGGTGTACTCCCGCGCGATGCGAAATTTCTCCCGCCCTTGTTAACACATATTATTTCATAAAATGTATGCGAAAGGTTTTGGAAATCGCAAATATTTTAGGAGAGGAAATCGATAAAAAGGGAATAAGCGAAAACATTGATAAATGTGTTACCGCTTTAAGTGAAACCTTCGGCGATATATCCCCCGAAAATGATCAGGGCGGTACTTGTTTTTTGGCTGATTTGGGACTTTACAGTGTAGATAAAATAGCCCAAAAGTATAGGGAAAATCCCGTTTTTGATACGGGTATTTTCGGTACGCCCTTGCTTCTCAAACTTCTTTTTGAAAACGGTTATGAAGATATTGCTTTTGACCTTCTTGCAAACCCCGATGACGTCAACTTTAACTATATGATAAACCGCGGAGCCACAACCTATTGGGAAGCGTGGAAGGGTGGCTCGCATGATCATCCTATGTTTAGCGCCGTGGTGGAAAATCTGTTTGAGCACGTTATGGGTATAGGTCAGGATGGATTCGGTTTTGAGAATATCGTAATTGCTCCGAAGATTCCCCAAAAACTCAATAATTTCTCAGGTTATATGGATACGAAATCCGGCAGAATATCGGTTTCCTTTGATAGAAATAAGGGCGAATATACCATCACAGTACCTAAAAACGCGAAGCTAATTTTAAACGGAAAAGAAACAAAGCTTTGTAAGGGAATAAATAAAATATCGCATAAATAGGTTAAGAAAACGCATAAAATAAGGGATTTTCATACTTGAAACCAAGATTTTGCAATGATATAATTAAGTTATAAAATAAAGTTTCAAAGGAGTCCTGATTATGAGATTCTATGAAAATCCTGAAAAGACAAGTGAAAACCGCCTCTCGCCGAGGAGCTATTATATTCCGCGTGGAAAAAGCGAATATATGCTCCTAAACGGTCAGTGGCGGTTTGCGTTTTTTAAGAGGGATATCGATGTTCCCGAAAGTATAAAAAACTGGGATAATATACCCGTTCCTTCCTGTTGGGAAGCCCTCGGTTATGAAAATCCTAACTATACTAATGTAAATTACCCCTTCCCCTATGACCCGCCCTATGTTCCCGATGAAAACCCCTGCGGAGTTTATGAGAGGGATTTCGAGATAGATAAACTTTGGGGCAAGGTTTACTATGTTTTAGAGGGCGTTTCCTCCTGCGCAGTTGTGTATGTTAACGGCGAGTACGTGGGCTTTACGCAGGGCAGTCGTTTGCAAGCCGAATTTGATATTACCCCGTTTGTAAACGAAGGCGAAAATACCATTATGGTTAAGGTATTAAAGTGGAGCGCAGGAAGCTATCTTGAGGACCAGGACCAATTCCGTTTTCACGGCATTTTCAGAGATACATATATTTTGCAGCGCCCTATGGACCACGTAAGAGATGTTCATATAGTTGCAAAGGATGAAAAAATCACCGTAGAAACCGAAAAAGCAGTTGCCGCAACCGTTCTCGATAGTGATGGCAAGGTTGTTGGCGAAGCGGTAGGTAAAAGCGCAGAAATTGAAGTTAAAAATCCTATCCTCTGGAATGCGGAAAAGCCCTATCTTTATACCGTTCGCCTCGTTAAAGACGGGGAAGTTATCGAGATTAAAACGGGATTTCGCGAGATAAAAATTTCCGAAAAGTATGAGCTTTTAATAAACGGCGTACCCGTTAAGCTTTACGGTGTTAACCATCACGATACCGATAAAGATAAGGGTTGGTATCAGACAAATGAAGAAATTAAAAAAGAGCTTCTTTTAATGAAGGAGCTTAATATTAACTGTATCAGAACTTCTCACTATCCGCCCACGCCTTATATGATGCAGCTTTGTGATGAAATGGGCTTTTATGTGGTGCTTGAAACCGATATTGAAGCTCACGGAGCATGTCTGCGTTACGGAGTAGTTCATCCCGGTTACGATTCGGACAATCCCGATTGGACCTGCACAAAGCCCGAATGGAAAAAAGAATATGTAAACCGTATGGAAAGAACGGTTTTTAGGGATAGAAACTGTCCGAGTATCATTATGTGGTCCTTGGGTAACGAAAGCGGACACGGTGTTAATCATCACGCGATGGTTGATTTTATCCGTTCCCAAAAGGATGGTCGTCTGGTTCATAGTGAGGATGCTTCGCGGCTTGGATTTATTCATAATGCCGATGTTTATTCAAGAATGTATCCTACTCCCGCCGAACTGGAAAAATTCGTTGCGGATGAAAATATCAAAATGCCCGTGTATATGTGTGAATATTCTCACGCTATGGGTAACGGTCCTGGAGATGTCTGCGAATATGGAGAGCTTATCGATAAATACGATAAGATGATAGGCGGATGTGTATGGGAATGGAAGGACCATACCTTTATAGTCGACGGAGTGCAGAAATACGGCGGAGATTTCGATGGAGAGCTTACAAACGACGGAACATTCTGTTGCGACGGCATGGTGTTTTCCGACCTTTCCTTAAAGGCGGGCACATACGAAGTCAAGGCTGCATACCAACCTGTGAAAACCCAGTTTGACGGCAAAACTCTTAAAATCAGAAACCGCTATTCATTCACAAATCTGAGTGAATATGAGTTTGTATATAGCATCGAAGTTGATGGTGAAACCAAAAAGCACGATAGATTAAATTTAGATATTGCGCCTTTAAGCAGCGCAGAACTTGCTCTTAGAATCCCTGCCCTTTCGGGCAAACTCGGCGCGTTTCTTAATTGCGCCCTTTTGAAAGACGGTAAGATTTACGCCCATACTCAACACGAGCTATCCATGGAAAAGATAGCGCAAGAAAAATCTGAAACTCCTGCTCACTTCACCGAAACTGAAAATGAAATTATAATTAAAGGACAAAATTTCAGCTATGTTTTCTCAAAGTTTTACGGAGCATTTACTTCTATGAAGGTAAATGGCAGAGAAAATATCTCGGAAAGAGTAAAGCTTACGGCCTTCAGAGCGGGAATTTCCAATGAAAGAACGGAAATTAAAAACTGGGAATGCCAAAATGAAGGACATAGCGAAAATCTAAACAGACCTTTTAGCAAGGTTTACGATTGCGTTTTAGAGGATGGCAAAATTACGGTTAGGGCTTCTTCTGCGGGTGTTTCAAGAATACCCTATTTCTATTATACCGTTTCCTATAAAATCAACGATGAAGGCATAATTGATGTTGCTCTTCGCGGCAATGTAGGAGAAAAGGTTTACTGGCTTCAGCGCCTTGGATTTGAGTTTACTATGCCCAAGAAAAACCGCGAGTTTACCTATTTCGGCTATGGCCCTTATGAAAGCTATATAGATATGCATAACGGCTCGGATATGGGTATGTATTCATCAGATGCGGATAAAGAATATGTAAATTATGTTTATCCTCAAGAGCACGGAAATCATTATGGAGTCCGTATGCTTGAAATCGGCGATTTGCGTTTTGAAAGCAATAATATGGAAATAAACGTTTCAAACTATACTATAGATGCAATTCATAATGCCACCCATACGGATGAACTTAAATCTGACGGCCTTATCCACCTTCGCGTAGATTATAAAAATTCGGGTATGGGCTCTCGTTCCTGCGGACCTATTTTGCCGGATAAATTCAAGGTATGTGAAAAGGAAATCAATTTTGATTTCACTATTTCGCCAATAAAATAATTAAGAAATAATAACCCCCGAGGTTAAACCTCGGGGGTTGTTTTATGGGTTATTCATTTTGAAATTTTTTGCCGCGGCAATCATATCCTCTCGCACGGCAGGGGAAAGTTCGTTAAAACGAACGCTGTATCCACCCCTTCTGACTATAACGAAGGGATATTTATCCGGCTCTTTATGTGCCTTTTCGAGAAGCTCTATATCTGCGCTATTCACCTGCAACTGCATACCGCCTAAATCAAAGTAGGTCAGGATAAGATGCTTTATCTTATCCCGCATTTCCTTTGTTTTAAACCAGGATTCATCAAAATATAAATCTATGGGCTGACCGCCGCTGAATTTATATTGCGGAAGCTTTGCGGCAGAGCTTGCAAGAGAAGTATAGGCAATATTTTTAACGAGGCCGGAGGGGTTGGCGTTTTTATTGACGGGCGTGCCTTTTTTTCGACCGTCCAAGGTGGCATACATAGTTCTTCCGAAGGAAACGTTTACATCAATTGTATGCAAGGAGGGGAAAAACTTGCGGTTATGGTGCCAATTCTTTTTGCAAGAATTATAGACAATATCGCAGACCTTACTGCAAAGAGCGGTAGAGTCATAACTGTCACTACCGTATTTATCGCATTCGCTAATATCATTCAGCAGTTTTTCATAGCCTTCATAATTGCTTTGCGCGCCTTTTACCCAATATTCAAGGGTATATTTCTTTTTATCATATACCAACTCTTTTATAGCGAGCAGAGAATCGCATACGTTTATAAGACCAAAGGTTTCTACGGTTACGTTATTATATTTAGCGCCTACCGCGCGGTCGCTTCGGCTTTCTATACAACCCTCGGTTAAAGCAGAAAGAAGGGGTCCCGGTGAGGTTTCGGCAATTTGCTTTGCAACGCATTCGTATATATCCGTTGAAACCGAGATGACCTCATCCATATATTTTTGGAATAAAAGCATTAGTTCGTCAAAGGTTTTCGGAACGGCGGGCGCTACCTTTGAATCGAAATAAGAATAATTTTCGATTAAGGGTCTGCCGCGGTTTACCGCTAATTCCAAGGGTAAGTGAGTATTAAATTTTATGCCCCACATATCCGCAAATTCTTTTCCTTGGGCGATTATTCCCATACAGCTATTGGCAGAAAAATCTATAGCTTCGAAGGGTTCAACACCTCGGTCAAGCATAGAACGTCGGCAGGTGTTTTCACCGTAAAAAGTGGGTTGACCAATCTTAAACAGGTCCAAATCCACCAAGGAATCCATAATATCATCGGGCATATCAGGGGTTACCCTTACGGCAAATATGGGGGAAAGAGAAGCAACCTCTTTTTCTACCTCGATTAAAAGTTTTGAAAGTTCGTTGTATTGGTGAAGGCCGTCGCTACTTGAACCGCCTATGTTCATGGTGCAAGCACCGTCACCATAGGTATTAAGAAGATTAAAGAAATTTTTAAGTATAGCCTTGGCTTCCTCTCGGCTTCCGCCATCGGCAATATGCTTTTTATATAAGGGATATAAAAATTGGTCGATTCTGCCTATGGAAATACTGCCCCATTCCAATTCGGCAATGGGTATCAGGGCGTGCAGTATCCAGAGGGATTGCACCGCTTCCGCAAACGTTCGGGCGTTTTTAAGCGGTACTTGGCAAAGAGAATTATATATTTTTTCGTATACGCGGCGTTCTTCAGCGCTTTTTGCCGCCGCAGATTTTTCTTTTGCAAGTTGGCGGTAACGCTCGGCAAAATGACAGACGCTTAAAAGTTCGCTTTTCATAGCGAGGAGAACTTGATTTTCGGGTGTTTCTTCGAGGGCGGCATCGACTTTCTTCAGATAATGCTCAATGCCTTTTTCGATGATGGTTTTATAATCAAGACAGGTGTGAGCGCGTGTAAATTCTATATGGGTATTAAGGTATCGGAGTTTATCTCTTTTTTCGGCAAGTTCCTCGGTGAAAAAATTAGTTGAATTTTCAAATGAGGGTGCCGAATTGTCAAAACCTATATCCTCTTTATAGCCATACCAACCTGCTATAAGGTCATCTTCATTTATATAAATAGGGATAGTATCGGTTATAATCTTAAATAACTCTGCCATTCTCTCATGAGGGGAAAGGCGGGATAATTTATCGAAATGCTCGTTCTGGGTATGGTTTATGACATTATAAATCACAGTGTCACCTCTTTACTTAAATATAAAACTGCCGCAATATATATTGGCGGCGGCTCTTTTTATTTAGTCTTGGTATCGCTTTCGAGGACCGCAACCACTAAAAATCTTTCATTTGAATAATAGTAACTGTTGGTACAGGTGCTAAGGGTAATTATGCGGTCGTCTGTGGTAACCTCTACGCCTTCTCTGACGTTTTTGGTAAGAGAGCGGGGATTCAGGCAATCGTTTAAGAATGCGCCGTAACCTTCTTCGGTTCCGAAATCAAAGGAATTTAAAACGTGACGGTCATCATAAACAAAGGCAGAAAAGATTTTATATTTGAGAATGTGACCGGGGGTGTAAACATATATCGTGTCAGTATTCTCGAAACTTTCTGCATTTCGAAGTTCCCAAAGAGGAGTAAACATAGTTTTATCGGCTAAATGGTGACCGTAAAGAATGGTATTGGGATCTAAAAACGCATCGTTATTGAGCCGCTGCATATAGATGCTGCCGCCGTTTTTATATTTTCCGTCAATATCCCGTCTTAAATAAAAATCTTCGGGCTTATCGTCACCGCTTTGCATAACGGGATAATCAATAGTAGTTCCCTCTACCTTTATCCAACCAACAACGTCTGGGGCGGTCGTTTTAAGCTCCTCGAAGTTTATGGGATTTTCAGGCAACTCCTGCTCTATATCAGAAGAGCTGTTTTTAAAATCACTGTAATCCGAGTTTTTGGGAACAAAATGGATTATCAGCGCAATCAAGGAGCAGGTAAAAACTATTACCGCAAGAACTAAAACAATGCGATTTATAAGTTTATTTTTATCTTTTTTAAGGTCGGCAAAATCCGCTTTAACCTTATCTAAAACCTTATCCAAAAGTTTCTTAATATCCGTAAATATCACACCTAAATATTAGTTATACTTATGCTTTGCCTTGATTTCGGCAGTGCCGCCCATATAGGGGCGAAGCGCCTCGGGAATCTTAACAGAATAATATTCGCCGTCAAAAGTAAGATTATTTTCAAGAAGGGCGATGAGCATTCTTGGGGGAGCAACAACGGTATTATTAAGAGTATGAGCAAGATACTTTTTGCCATCCTCACCGCGAACGCGGATACCAAGGCGGCGGGCCTGCGCGTCCCCTAGATTTGAACAAGAGCAAACCTCGAAATACTTCTGCTGCTTGGGACTCCACGCCTCAACATCATAGGATTTAACCTTAAGGTCTGCAAGGTCGCCCGTGCAGCACTCGAGGGTGCGAACGGGGATATCTAAACTTCTGAACAGTTCAACGGAGTAACTCCACATTTTATTAAACCAATCCATACTCTCTTCGGGTTTGCAGATAACTATCATTTCTTGCTTTTCGAATTGATGGATACGGTAAATACCTCTTTCCTCAATACCGTGAGCGCCCTTTTCCTTGCGGAAGCAGGGGGAGTAACTTGTAAGTGTCAAGGGGAGTTTTTCTTCCTCGGTTATGGTATCGATAAACTTACCTATCATAGAGTGTTCCGAAGTGCCGATAAGATAAAGGTCTTCGCCTTCAATCTTATACATCATAGCATCCATTTCCTCAAAACTCATAACACCCGTTACAACATTGCTTCTTATCATAAAGGGCGGAATGCAATAGGTAAAGCCCTTGTTTATCATAAAATCGCGGGCATAGGCGGTAACTGCCGAGTGCATACGGGCAATATCACCCATAAGATAATAGAATCCTTCACCTGCAACGCGGCCGGCCGCCTCCTTGTCAATTCCGTCAAAGAGAGCCATAATATCGGTATGATAGGGAATTTCATAGTCGGGGGCGGTCTGCTCGCCGTACTTGGTAACCTCAACGTTTTCGCTATCGTCCTTACCAATTGGAACGCTATCATCAACGATATTGGGAATCTTCATCTGGATTTCTTTAACCTTGATTTCGAGGGCGGCTTCCTTTTCTTCAAGGGCCTTGAGTTCCTCGGCTTGCTCGGTTACGAGTTTTTTGAGTTCTTCGGCCTTTTCTCTCTCGCCTCTCGCCATAAGACCGCCGATTTCCTTGCTTACCTTATTTCTGTTGGCGCGAAGGTCGTTGGCGCGAGTATTAGCATCGCACTTTTCTTTATAAAGAGCGATAACTTCATCAACGAGGGGAAGCTTATTATCCTTAAATTTTCTTTTAATATTTTCTTTGACTAACTGCGGATTTTCGCAGATAAATCTGATGTCCAGCATTTTTAGCCCTCCAACAAATAACTTTCTAAATTAAAAGTATATCACAAGGTTAAATTTCTGTCAAATGTATTATTTATAAATATATAGATAATAATAAATACGGTGATAATTATGAAGGATAAAAATAAAAAACAAGTTATTAAAACTCCCAGCGTAGACCCTTGCACAGATGCCCCCGAAAACTCCTTTACCCTCGTTAATAAATACGGCACCTACGAAATCCAACCCACCGCCGATACGGATAACCAGTACCCCGCCATCGCCCAAGGGTACAATAAAAAACAGCAAAAATTCGAAGGCGACCGCCCCGAAGCCGTAGATGAGGACAGAAGATAAAAGACCCCCGACCTTTAAAGTCGGGGGTCTTTTCAAAAGCATAAATTTATTATACTATATATTTGAAAGTTTTTCAAGATGTATATGGCAAATACTCCATTTTGAACATAAAGCAGAATCCGATTTTAATCAATTTGCTAATATCATCTTTTTTTATGTTTTGGTATAATAAAAAAGGAATAAATTTCCACATAGCACAGGGGACTAGCACAGGGGACGGTTCTGCGTGTTCTCCGGTCCCCTGTGTTCTCGTTTTAGTTGAGGAGATTTTGATATTTATGAGAATTTTGGTTTTAATACTTGTAATCATAACAATATTATGTGGGTGTAATAAAACGACGATAGATTCGGATATAAATACATCTAGACCAACAGAAGCGCTTGAATTATATGAGAATAACAGTAATTTTGAATTATATAACATAGATGACATATATAAACAAAACAACAATTTTGTTATATATACCAATGATAATTACACGTTGTTTAAAGATAGCATAAAGGACGATAAAGATTGTGTGATTGACTATGGATATCACAATGGCAGAGGAAGTTTTGATATTTATTATGAAGATAAATTATTAGTTTTAAATTATGGGTTCGGCGGTAACTCATGGTTTGAGAGATATTATGATACATCAAATGGAAAGGTATCACGTTTTTTTGAAAGACCAATTCAGCATACAAATAGTCTAGTAGCTTGTTTTGTGTTGGATGAAAAAAACAAGATTGTTTTAGTTGTGCAAGATATATTTGATAGTAAGGTATTTTACAAAGAAATATATAGAGATTTTTCTGATTTAGTATTAAAGAATCATATTGATTGCGAGTTTCAGAACAGCGATACAGAATTAAAAATCACCTACTGGCTCAACAACAACCAACAGGTTACGGAAACTATTAAAATCAGGTAATACAGAACAAACACAGGGGACGGTTCTGTGTTCATTTGTCAGAAAATACTTTTAACACATAGAACCGTCCCCTGTGTTCCACAGACCATATGACAGCAAACCACACATCAGGA
This sequence comes from Clostridia bacterium, assembly GCA_017441045.1. The sequence continues at coordinate 6,076 of JAFSAK010000057.1, read as the reverse complement.
TTAGGAACAAGTTATGAAATAATTATTTTCCCGGGCAGAAAGTATGAATGGAGAGAATAGTATGAAAAGTTGTAAATTGATTTTTTTACTTTTACTTATTTTATTAACTTGCAGTTGCAAAAAAAGTGAAAATCGAAACAGTACCACCCAATTACAACAAAACGTTCCTAATAATACATCTTCAACCGATGAGTTCATTTCGGAAAATAATAACAAAACCTTTTTCTACAACAACCTTTTTTCTTACACGATTGAAAAAGATTCTATTAAAATCACTGAAACAGATGCCATTAAGAATCCGATTGTTGAAAAACAGATGGTCATTCCAGAAGAAATTGACGGATTGCCTGTAAAAAGCATAGGAAATAATGCCTTTTATCAGTATAAAGATGTCAAATGTTTCGTATTACCGCAAAACTTATCAAAAATAGAGTATGGTGCTTTTTATCGTTGCTACTCTTTAGAAACTATTACCATTCCCGAAAATGTAAATTTTATAGATTATGAAACATTTTTTCGTTGTTCTTCTCTTTCGGAAATCAATGTGGAACCTAAAAACGAACATTATAGCGATGTAGATGGTGTACTTTTTAACAAAGAAAAAACCATATTGCATACCTATCCAGAAGGAAAAAAAGACAATAAATATACCATCCCATCTACTGTTAGGGAAATTGGCGATTCAGCTTTTGGATATCGCTGTTACCATTTAAAAGAGATAGTCATCCCCAAAAATGTAACGATTTTTCCTGATTACAATATATTTGTTTTCCCAAATGATATCCTTTTATGTGTAGAACCTAATTCTGCAGCAGAAAAATATGCAAAGGAACACCAGCTTCGTTATGAAACAAAATAACACAGGGGACGGTTCTGTGTGTTCTGCCCTTTTAGTTGAGGAGATTTTGATATTTATGAGGATTTTGGTTTTAATACTTGTAATCATAACAATATTATGTGGGTGTAATAAAACGACGATAGATTCGGATATAAATACATCTAGACCAACAGAAGCGATTGAATTTAAAATCAAAGAAAATTTAGTCGATAATGCATACGATGAAATTATTTCAATTTATGAAACGATTGTTGGGGTCTGGAGAAGCGACTGGGGAGAAGAAGGTTATCCCAATTTTACAATCGCTTATGAGAGCAATTCACTTCCCAGACCAAATGGTGCTGAATTTTTTGAATGGAGTTCTATGGTTATTGAGGCGAAATATCCCAAAAATCTAGATTACGGAATAATTTTCGATGATATAAATGGAGATGGTATTCAAGAACTGTTTTGGGTAAGAAAGGATTATACAATTCTTGCCATTTTTACAATTTGTGATGATAAACCGATTTTGTTGGAGGTTTTTTGGCCAAAACACAAATGTTCAATCCTGGATAACGGAGACTTGTTGATTACGGATTCTGTAGGCCATGATGGTATTGTTTATACTATAATGGAATTAAATAAAAACTCTAACAAACTTACTGTTTTAAGAACTTTTGGATATGAAAGAAACTGTGGCGCAGGGGGCGAAGCCAAAAACGAAACATATTATCTGAAAGAAAAAGAAAAGATTGCGGAAATTACAGAAAAAATTTTCAATCAGACCTTGGCATCATATGGCAATTTAGAAAATAGCAATTTCCAAAAGAAAACTATTTATGTCTTTTAAAGAAGGGCACAAGAGAACAAAGTGAACACAGGGGACGGTTCTGCGTGGTGAGGTGATGAGTGTGAAAAAAGCAACATTAACAATCGTGATTATTTTGCTTGTGATTACTAATATATTTACCGTTTTAACGGCTATTCACTATAAAAGTGTTATAGATGATACAATATTCGAAAATCCAAATTCCGAAAACATTACCGACAATACAATTGACGACCACAATAATTCTGTATTATTTCCATTCCCCGACAAGGAAGAGTACAAAGAAATTTTGGCTATTGATACCGAATTTAATGAGGTAATTAATAAGGAATTGTCTACTGTCGATTTTTGCAATACAGTTAACGGCCTTACAGAGAAATGGGAATCGTTAATTAACAAATATTATAGCAAGCTTTTGAAACTCGATGATAAAAAAGCAGTTGAAGCAGTTAAACAAAGCCAAGAAGCATGGAATCAATTCATTGAGAAAGAAATAGCCACTCAAAAATATGGCATTGATTATGCATTTACGACGGGAACGGCAGTGCCCAAATGGTATGCACGAGCAACTTATGAAGCATATAGAAATCGAGCCATTGAAATTTTAAGAATATACAATTTTCTTAATACATAATACACAGGGGACGGTTCTGTGTTCTTTCTAGGAGGATAATTATATGAAAATTATTTTATCCGTATTAATTTTTATTCTAGTATTAACCAGTTGTAGTCAAGTTGGCAAATCAGATAGTAGTATTGAAAACAACTATTATTCAACATACGACACACATACTGATTCGATAGAAGAACCTAAGTCGATTTACTTAACACAAAAAGACAAGAATCTAATATCCGTACAGATACCTATTTTGGATACAAATAACTTTTATACAATAAAAAACAATATAGTTAAGTATATTGGGGATTATCTTTTTAACTTAACAGACATTGAATTTCAAATTTCTGAAACCAACAATGATTTATTTAAAGAATTGGATGAAAATGTTGCTCAATATGATTATTATATCGATATAAATTATAGAATTGCTATGGAAAGCAAGGATTGTATAAGTATAATATTTGAAGGCATGTTAAATAATCGTGTGGCAGCCCATCCAATTCATCTGTTTTTTACTTATAATGTTAATCCAAAAACCTGCGAACGCATTGTTTTTTCAGATATGTATCATGTAGATGAAAATCTCTATAATATCGTGCTTTTGGATGTAAAAGAAAAAATTGGCGATGAAAGATTAGAAAACCTATTGGATGAAAAATCTTTTTTAAATGGGTTATCTAACGAAAAAGATGTTTTTTCCTATTACACCAAGGATTTTGTCGGTATAAGTGTTCCTGTTCCTTTCTCTTTAGGAAATCACATAGAAGCGGAAATTCCATATAATGCCCTTAGGCATAACACATAGAAAGACAGGGGACGGTTCTGTGTGTTCACGTAGAAGTCCGATAGATAGAGTTGACCCAAAGTCATTTTTTTGAGGTGATAAAATGAAAAAAATATTTGTTTTGCTTTTGGTTGTTTGCTTATTGTTTGTTTTTGCATCTTGCGAAAAAGCGCCTAAACCGGATTTATCAAACAATGATGATGTAAGCGAGATTGTCATGGATAAAGATAATGAAAGTGAAAATGATGATATCATAGATAATAATAGCGAAAACGATATTATCCAAGATAACGAAAAAATTGAAAGCAATGATGGGAAAACACCTTACGGGGAATCGTATATGCTTTCAGATATATTAATGCTCAAGATAACCCAAAACTATTTTTTGACATGCTCGTTAGAATTTAACGAAGGCGAAACAATTCCCTTTAAGGATGTATTTTATTATTATACATTTGCTGCTTGCTATACCTTTGATGAGAAATGCATTGAGCCGGAGTTGGTAAAATACTACGACACTAAAACGATGGATTTTTCTGTTCCTCATAAAATAGTTGATGATTACATTGAAGGTATTTTCAATACAAAAGCCGACCCTGAATCCGTTGAATATTATAATAAAGATACAGGAACTTACGATTTCGATAGGCATCTTGGCGAATGCTATTATGGTTTTAAGGTGATACGAAAAAGGGAAATAAAAGACAGTAAGTATGAGTTTGCTGTTCTCATAACGCATGAAATTGACAATTTAGAATATTCAACAGAAACTTTTGTTGTTGAATTAAATGCAGATTCCTATAAAATCCTCTCACACAAAAGCGAAAAATCCCCTAATTATATATTTGGGAACACAGGGGACGGTTCTGTGTTTTAAAACTACGGAGCACCAATATAAATAGGTGGGTGTAGGGAGAGGTGGCACCTCCCGTTAGATGTTATGATTTGTCCGTGGCAAAGTTTCGGTGTGCCAAAGGCGCGATTTGTATTGTTCGCTGCGCGAACACATAAACTATTTGCGAAGCAAATATCATAATATTTGGCGTAAGCAAATTCATAACTTTAGTTCATAACTAAACCCCGAGGTTAAACCTCGGGGTTTGCTATTTTACTCTGCTTTTTCGCCAAAAAATTCTTTATACCAAACGAGGAAGGTGTAAACCGTCCAGATTTTGCGGCTCAAATCTTCTTTGCCTGCTCTATGGCGGTCAAGCATAGCGACTAAAAGCGGTGTATTAAAGTATTTTTCTGCGGCGGCGCTTGTGAATTCGGCTTTTACCTTATTGTAGTATTCATCCTCTTTAAGCCATACCCTGATAGGAACGGGGAAACCAAGTTTATCCTTATCGGCAGTTCTCTTGGGTAAGGTCTTTTCTGCCGCTTTTCTGAGGGCAAGTTTTGTAGTAACCGTATTGACTCTGCATTTAAGGGGAATGGTTTGCGCAAGTTCCAATACCTTTTTATCAAGGAAAGGAACGCGAAGTTCTAAGGAGTTTGCCATACTTGTTTTATCGGCTTTGAGAAGAATATCACCCATAAGCCACATATGGATATCCAGATACTGCATTTTTGTAATATCGTCCTTATCGGCGACCTCTTTATAAAACTTATCGCAAAGCACTTTGGGCTCTGCGGCGTTCTTAGCCGTTTCGCTTTTTAAAATTTTATTTCGCTCTTTAAAGGAGAAAATATTAGCGTTACCGATAAAGCGTTCTTCAATAGTTTTGCCGCGGCGGATTAGATAGTTAATACCGTGCTTTTTGGGAAGATAAGAACAAATCTTGCCTATAACTCTGCGTAAAGCAAAGGGTAAGCGGTCGTAGGCCGTAAGGGTTAGGGGCTCTTGATAAATTTTATATCCGCCGAAAAATTCATCGGCGCCTTCGCCCGACATAACAACCTTAACGTGCTCGCTGGCAAGTTTGCTGACAAAGTATAAAGCAATAGCCGCGGGGTCGGCCAAGGGCTCGTCCATATGATACTGAATAGTAGAAAAACTGCCCCAATATTCTTGCGGTGTTATAACCTTGGCAATATTTTCAACGCCGATGGTTTTTGCAAAATCTTTAGCGTAAGAAATCTCATTATAACGGTCGCCATCGGGGCTTTCAAATCCCACCGTAAAGGTTTTATCTACATCGGCGGCCTCTGCAATATAACTTGAATCTATGCCGCTTGAAAGGAAGGAGCCAACCTCAACATCGGCAATTTTATGCGCCTTTACAGATTCTCTTACGGCGGCATCCGTAAGGTCGGCAAAATATTCAAGCACACCGTCACTTTCCTTAAATTCGGGGCGGAAATAACGGGTGGTATTGAATTTGCCGTCTTTATATGTGAAGAAGTGGGCGGGGGGGAGTTTGAAAACATCCTTAAAAAAGGTTTCTTCGGTGGGTGAATATTGGAAGGAAAGATAATGACCAAGGGCATCTTCGTTGAGTTCTTTTCTGAAATCGGGATGGTCTAAAAAGGACTTGATTTCGGAGCCGAAAATGAAACTATCTCCCATAAATGTATAATAAAACGGCTTGATGCCAAACATATCGCGGGCGCCGAAAATCGAGTTATCATTGCGGTTGAAAATTACGAAAGCAAACATTCCGCGAAGTTTTTTAACCAAATCTTCGCCCCATTGCTCAAAGCCGTGCAAAAGGACCTCGCTATCGGAATTATTTTTAAATGTGTGTCCCGCATCAATAAGCTCTTTTCTTAAATCTTTGAAATTATAAATCTCGCCGTTGAAGGTAAGGACCAAAGAGCCATCTTCATTAAACATAGGTTGGTCGCCTTCTGCCAAATCTATGATACTAAGGCGGCGAAAACCGAGAGCCACATGCTCGTCCACAAACTTGCCCGCAGAATCGGGACCTCTATGGACGATGCGGTTCATCATAATTTCAAGGATAGAGCCATCATCATTTATACTATTTGTAAAGCCAACAAATCCGCACATAAATTATAAATACTCCTTCGAGTTTTAATCATACTAAAATAGTATAACATATTTTTACAAAAAAATAAAGT
>JAFSAK010000056.1 GCA_017441045.1 Clostridia bacterium | reverse complement strand
TCATAGAAAAAACTGCTATTAAATGGAAAGATAACGGGGTTGAAACCCTTATTGATGCCGAAAATGAAATTAAAAAGGCGGCGCAGAGTAAACTTGCCGTTTCGATTGTTTGGAAGGCCTTCGGTATAGATACCCGAAAGCCCAGTGAAAACGAGCAGAAATATTGCGATATATGGGTAAACGAATGGGGTATCAGCGCCGAACTTTTAAAACACGCTTATAATATGTGTGTTGACAGAAATGTGAAAATTTCTTTCGGTTATATAAATAAGATTTTAGAAACTTGGCATAAGAAGGGCTACAAAACGGTAGCCGATACGGTTGAGGGCGAAAAAACGGTTAAAAAGCCCGCCAAAACGGTTAAAAACAACTTTGCCGCCTATGACCTTGATGCATTTGAAAAGATGCTTAATTCTGATTAACGGGGTGAGTATATGATAAATCGAGAAACAGCGTTTTCCCGCGCCTTTGAAGAACAAAAGGCCAATTCAAACCGCAAAAATGCGGAATATAATAAAGCTCTCCAAGCTCTTAAAGCCAAAAATATAAGAATTGATGAAATTGACCGCACCCTTAAGGCCGTTGGCGCAAAAATCGGTCTTACCGTTCTTTCGGGAGATAAAAATGAACTTGACCGTATGCAAAAACTAATAACCGCTCTTTCGGATGAAAGACAGGCGATTTTAGAAAAAAACGGCATAGCGCCCCCCAAGTTTGATTGTAACGCTTGTAAAGATACGGGATATATCGACGGCAAGATTTGTAACTGCATTAAATCCCGCGCAAAACAAATTTTAATTGAAGAACTTTCAAAGTCCCTTCCCTTAAATAGTTGCCGTTTTGATAATTTCTCCCTTAAATATTACTCCGATGAGGATTCCGAAAACGGTAATCCCAGAAAAAGAATGGAAGGCATTTTAAAACTTTGCCGTGACTATGCAAAGGATTTCAGCCCCCGTTCTTCCGAAAGCATTTTATTTATGGGGAATGCAGGGCTTGGAAAAACCCATCTTTCCCTATCCATAGTTTATGAACTTTTGAATCAGGGTTTTGACGTGGTTTACGGCTCGGCTTATAACCTTTTTGCCGCTATGGAAAATGACCAGTTCGGCAATAGAAGCAACGATAGTTTCAATGCCGCCGTTTCTTGCGATTTGCTCGTAATTGATGACCTTGGCAGCGAATTCGTTTCACCTTACATACAGGCAATGTTTTATAATGTGGTTAATACCCGACTTTTATCAAATAGACCCACAATTATAAACACCAACCTTACGATGCAGGAAATCGAGCAGAAGTATACGCCCCGAATCTCCTCAAGATTCATCGGCAATTATACCGCCAAAAAGTTTATCGGTAACGATATAAGACAAATCAAAATCGCAGAAAAATTAAAGGGTTAAAGTATATATTCCAAAACGGATGACTGACGGTCACCCGTTTTTATATCATAATATATTATAGCGTGGTCACCAACTCGACCAAAAAAATTTAAAAAATCACGCGATTACTCTTGACAGTCACTTGACCGCGTGGTATTATAATGGTGCAAACACCAAAAGAGGTGATGATATGTCCACATATCCCGGAACCACCATAGAGGTGCTTGAAATTAAAAAGGGCTGTTCAAAAAATTTATTTGATGGTATTTTTGCCGCAGGCGGAATAACCTTATCTCAGGTCTGCTCAATGACGGGGGTTGAACCTCATGTTGTGCAAAACTGGGTGAAGCGTAAATTTGTTAGCTCCCCTGTTAAAAAAATGTATTCTGCAGAGCAATTTGCAAGAATAATAATCATTAATATGTTACGCGACACATTGCAGATAGAATCTATTTGCAACTTGATAAATATTATCGGCGGCAATATAAACGACCCCGCCGACGATCTTATCGGTGATGATGAGTTATACCACAGATATGTGAATATGATTTCCGATATCACCATAAATATATCTGATGAAACATCGGTTAAAAAAGCGGTTGAAAATGCAACCGCCGATTTTAATCCGCATATTGAAGGTGACCGAGTAAAACTTCAATATGTTTTACAGATAATGTTTTATGCCCACAGCGCAGCAAAACTCAAAGAAAACGCTAAGCAAATTTTAGCTTCATTTGATTAAGGGGGAAAATTATGGCATTTTTAGAATGGTGGAACGCACTGGGACTTGTGGCGCAGATTTTCTACTGCATAGCAATACCCGCCACTTTGGTTTTGGTTATTCAAACCATCCTAATGTTTTTTGGATTTGATGACGGAGATGCCGATGCAGATTTTGATTTAGATACTGATGCCGATATTGATTTTGATGCCAACACAGACGCTGATATCGATTTTGATGCTGATGGCGATATATCTGATGGTGTATACGGCGATGAACTTGTTGATGCCGCAGAACTCTCCGACATCGAAGGATTTGACAGCTTACGCCTATTTACTGTACGTGGCATCGTTGCCTTCCTGGTTATGTTTGGCTGGGTAGGCGTTGTGATGACCGAAGCAAAAATCAATCTGGTCATAACCTTGCTCGTGGCCACACTTTGCGGTTTTGCGATTATGGTGCTAGTGGCATATTTATTCAGAAGCATAATGAAGCTTAGAAGCAGTGGCACCGCGGATAACCGCAATGCGCTTGGAAAAGCGGGCAAAGTATATCTTACCGTTCCTGCTAATAGGCGAGGTGAAGGCAAGGTAAATATTATGTTACAGGGCTCTTACGTAGAGCGAAACGCCGTTACCGATGAAGGTGAAGCCATTACTACCGGAAGCGAAGTAATCGTTGTTGGTGTGAGTGGCCAGACCACCCTAATCGTTAAACGTAAATAATTTTATTTTTGGAGGGAAGCTTTATGCAACCAGGAATCATCTTTTTAATCTGTGTAGCTGTAATTATTCTTATATCCTTCTTTATTTGGATATGTTCACGCTACAAAAAATGTCCGTCAGACAAAATTATGGTAGTTTACGGCTCAATCGGTAAAAACAACGACGGATCCAACCGTAGTTCCAAGTGTATTCACGGCGGCGCGGAATTTGTTGTTCCCGTATTTCAGTCCTATGCATATCTTGACCTGACACCTATCTCTATTCAGGTTGACCTTAAAAATGCATTATCAAGACAGAATATACGTATCAATGTTCCCTCCAGTTTTACGGTTGGTATTTCTACTGAGCCGGGCATTATGCAGAATGCGGCAGAACGTCTTTTGGGATTACAAAGAAATGAAATTCAAGAACTTTCAAAAGACATTATTTTCGGTCAGTTGCGACTCATCATCGCCACGATGGATATTGAAGAAATCAATACCAACCGCGATAAATTCTTAGCAGCCGTAAGCGAAAACGTTGAAAGCGAACTTAAAAAGATTGGTCTTCGCCTTATAAACGTTAACGTAACCGATATAAGCGATGAATCCGGATACATAGAGGCGCTTGGTAAAGAAGCGGCCGCAAAAGCGATAAACGATGCTAAACGCAACGTTGCCGAACAAGATCGCGAAGGTTCTATCGGTCAGGCGAATGCCCAGAAGGAACAGAGAATTGAAGTTTCAAAAGCAGATTCTCTTGCTATTGCCGGTGAAAACGAAGCCAAGATGAAGATTGCAATGAGTGAGGCAGCCCTTAAGGAAAAGGAAGCCGAAGCATTAAAAATTGCAACCACCGCCGAAAAGACACAGGCCGCAAAAGCATTGGAAGAGTCCTATGCAGCTGAGCAGGCCGCTGAAAAGGCAAGACGCGATAAAGAACAGGCAACCTTGGAAGCCGACATTATCGTTCGCGCCGAAGCTAAAAAGAAAGAACTCGAACTTGCTGCCGAAGCAGAAGCAGAACAAATTCGCCGCAAGGCAAAAGGTGAAGCCGATGCTATATTTGCAAAAATGCAGGCAGAAGCGCTTGGTGCAGAAGAAATTCTTAAGAAACAGGCGGCAGGTTTTGCTGAAATTGTTAAATCTGCAGGCGGAGACGCAGAAGCGGCTCTTAAACTACTTATTGCCGATAAACTTGAAGACCTTATGCGCGTTCAGGTTGATGCCATCAAGAATATCAAAATTGATAAGGTTACTGTTTGGGACGGAGGTCAAAACGGTGACGGTAAAACCTCTACCGCAAATTTCATTTCAGGGATGATGAAATCGGTGCCCCCTCTCGACGAGGTTTTCGCAATGGCGGGAATGGAACTTCCTTCCCTTCTCGGCAAGAAACTTGAAGAAACCGAATCGGTGGATAACGAAAATATCGGAACCGTAGAAGCCGAAAAAATCGAAACAGTCGAAGCAGAAAAGGTTACCGAAGAATAAAAAATAAACCAAAATCGGCATTATTTCTCACCTTACAAATAACCCCCGAGGTTAAACCTCGGGGGTTATGTTTTTCTTATTCTGTTTCATCGGCGAGTTTAAGGATTAGTTTTTCGGTCTTTTCCCATCCGAGACAAGGGTCGGTAATTGATTTGCCATAGATATGTTCGCCGATTTTTTGGGCGCCATCCTCGATATAACTTTCAATCATAATACCCTTAACGAGTTTCTTAATATCACTATTATGATTTCGGCTATAAATAACATCCTTGGCGATTCTGATTTGCTCAAGGTATTGTTTACCTGAATTGGCATGATTAGCATCAACTATAGCCGAAGGGTTTAAAAGTCCCGAAGCGGCATAATCTTCACTTAATCTCACAAGGTCTTCATAGTGATAATTGGAAACGCATCTTCCGCTACCATCCACATATCCGCGAAGTATAGCGTGAGCCATAGGGTTACCATTTGAGTGAACTTCCCAACCTCTGTAAATAAAGGTATGTTTGCTCTGGGCCGCCTTGATGGCGTTCATCATCACCGTATTGTCGCCGCCCGTGGGATTTTTCATACCTACGGGGAGATTAAGTCCGCTGGCAGTAAGGCGATGCTGCTGATTTTCTACAGAACGGGCGCCTACGGCAACATAGGCCAGAAGATCGGAAAGATAACGGTGATTTTCGGGATAAAGCATCTCGTCCGCGCAGGTGAAACCGTAATCTTTAAGCGCCTTCATATGCAGCTCTCTTATAGCGACAATTCCTTTAAGCATATCGGGGCGCTCATCGGGATTGGGCTGATGAAGCATACCTTTATACCCTGCACCTGTGGTGCGGGGTTTATTGGTATAAATTCTCGGTATTATGAAGATTTTATCCTCTACCTTTTCGGCAACTTTACGGAGCCGCTCGATATAATCAAGAACTGCCGTATTATTATCGGCAGAGCAAGGACCGATAACAAGGATAAGTTTATCCGACTTGCCCTCAAAAATATCCTTTATTTCCAACGCTCTTTGCCCTTTAACCAAAGCAGATTTTTCATCCACGGGATACTGCTCTTTTACCTCTTTTGGAACGGGCAGTTTTCTTTCAAATTCCAGATTCATATACTTTTCCTCTTTCCGAAATGTTTTCTTCTTGCAGAGGAAAGTTGCATCATCTCGCGCATATCCTCGCGTTCATCATTTTTAATATGGTTATATAGTTTGTCAAAGGCCTCTTTATAAGCATCCATTTCGCTTAAAAGGGCATTTTTATTGAGCAAAAACAATTCGCTCCACATTTCATCATTAATATCCGCAATTCTGGTAAGGTCGCGGAATGAGTCACCCGTATATCTCACAAGATCGGGGTCGCCGTTAGCGCACATCAAAGAAACTGCAATGCAGTGGGTAAGCTGAGAAAGAAAGGCAATCATTCTATCGTGCTTTTTAGGTGTTAGTTCCGAAATATCGGCAAAACCCAAAGTTTCGCCCAAATCTTTGCAAAGGGATATACCTTTTTCGGTATTTTTATCGGTGGGGACAACTATATAATTGGCGCCCTTGAAGATTTTGGCATCACTGTTTTTAACCCCTGATGCCTCACGACCTGCCATAGGGTGAGCGGAGATAAATTCCGCCTTTATTTTGCCTTGAATATCTGCTACAATACTTCCCTTAACGCCCGTAACATCGGTAACAACGGTATGTTCATCAATAAGAGAACCATATTTTTCTATCCATTCTAAAAAGATTTTTGGATATAAAGCGAAAATTATAAGGTCGGCTTCTTTCACCAAATTTTCTTCTACTTCGGTGGCGCCGCAGATAATCATTTTTTCTTCCAAAGCATAGTCAATATCTTCTTGGGAAAGGGTTATGGCCTTAACCTTATAACCTTGACGGCTTAATGCCTTAGCGTAACTTCCGCCCAAAAGGCCAAGACCGATTATTAAAATGTTTAAATTCTTATCAAGTTTCATTTGCTACAAATCCTAATGCCAGTAATTTTTCAAAAAAATCTGGGAAACTCTTGTTTACCGCTTCGCACCCTGCTATTTCTCCGCCCGTAAGGGTAGAAAGCAAAGCAAGGGACATAACTATTCTATGGTCATTATGACCCATTAGTTTTTCGGTGGGTGCTTTCAATGTTCCTCCGCCTACTAAAACGCGGTTTTCTTCCACCGTAACATCGATACCAAACTTTTTAAGTTCCTCTTTCATAACGAGTGCGCGGTCACTCTCTTTTATTTTAAGACGAGCGGTTCCCGTAAATTCTGCGCCCCCTAAAGCACCTGCCAATGCGAACATAACGGGGGCTAAATCGGGGCAGTTTGATAGGTCAAATTCCCTAACCCCTGATTTTAAATCTTTATACATTTTTCGGTATATTTTATCACCTTGGAGCGTTTCGTCCTTTAGCCCCGTAACCGTAACGCTACCGCCCAAAAGGTTAAATCCATCCAAAAATGCAGCGTTGGACCAATCGCCCTCAACGGTAATATTTTGCGATGCGTAATTTTGACCGCCTTTAACAAAATAACCGTAATCCGTTTCTTTGATTTCTACGCCGAAACGCGCAAGAGTATCCACCGTCATATCAACATAGGGTTTACTTTCAAGTTTACCCTCTATTCTGATTTCGCTATCCCCCGATAAAAGCGGTAAAGCATACATAAGACCGCTTATAAACTGACTCGAAACTCCGCCAAAGACCTGAAAAACACCGCTTTCAAGTTTTCCGCAAAGGGTTAGAGTGTTGCCGTCTTTTTGAAAAGCGAAACCTCTTTCATTACATATTTTTTCATATAGAGAAAGGGGTCTTTCCATAAGCCGACCGCTACCTTTAAAGACAACCTTTTTACCACCCAATAGGCAAAGCGGAATTAAAAATCTTAAGGTGCTTCCCGATTCATTACAATCGAGAACTGTGCCTTCTTTAATATTAAAAGGGTCAATCCCGCCGATTTTTATGCCGTTTCCCTGCTTTTCTATAGCGGCGCCCAAGGTCTTTAGACAGTCGATAGTGGCCTTTATATCCTCGCTATCGGCAAGATTTTTAATATAACTTTCATCCGAAAGGGCTCCGCAGATAAGCGCTCTATGAGCATCCGATTTGGAAGGCGGCGCCGAAACTTCACCCTTTAAGATGCATTTTTCTATTTTTAAGGTCATACCTTTTCGCCCACCTTTGAAATAAGAGCGTCTATAGCATCGGTATAGCCCTTAAACCCTTGGCCCGCTATGGTTTTAAAGCAATACTTCCCCGCAAAACTTATCTGCCTGAAATCTTCACGCTCATTTACTGCGGAAATATGCACCTCTACGGCGGGAATATTTACAGCTTTCAGAGCATCAAGAATTGCAACGCTCGTATGGGTATATGCAGCGGGGTTTATAACTATACCATCATATTTTCCAAGTGATTTCTGAATTTCGGTTACAATATCGCCCTCATGGTTTGACTGATAAAGTTTAACGCCGATTTTCTTTTCCCTAGCATAATCCTTAATCAGTTTTTTAAGTGCCTTATAACTTTTATCACCGTAAATTTCGGGCTCTCTTACACCCAACATATTGATATTGGGGCCGTTTATAACGAGAATTTTCATAGCATGAATTCCTTTATTATTTCTTCTGCGAAGGTCTTAGGGGATTCATCACCCGCAAGACAAAAATCGCAACATTCTTTATATTTTTTATATCGCTCTCGGTATCTTCTTTCCAAATCTATTCTATTGCTTGAAAGGGGACGGTCGGGAGTAGTTACGAGGGATTCTAAAGGACGGTCTAAAAAATAAATTCTGCCGTTTTTCTTTAGGTTTTCTATATTTTCATCTTTCAGCACCACGCCGCCGCCCGTAGCGATAACGGCATTTTGCCGAGTTGAAATGCTTTCTGTAACCCGATTTTCTATTTCTCTAAATCCTGCTTCGCCCATTTCATCGAATATTCTGGGTATGGATCTACCGAAAAGGCGAACAATTTCTTCATCTATATCAAAAAACTCTTTGCCCGTTTTTTCGGCGATAATTTTACCAACTGTCGTTTTGCCGCTTGACGGCATACCGATAAGAACGATATTTTCTTTTTCTCTTAACAACTTGGTATATATTCTTCCGATTTCCTCTTTGGGAACGGTTTTTTCCACGAACTTTTCTGCGGCATAAACTGCCTGAGCGACCAACATATAAAGTCCGCCATCCGCTTTGATACCTCTTTTTTGAGCATCGATTACAAGTTGAGTTCTAAGGGGATTATAAACCGCATCAATTACGCCTTCGAGATTATCAAATTCAGAAATATCAATGGCGCAACCATCTATATTGGGGAACATTCCGCAGGGGGTGGTATTGATAATAATATTGGCATCATTATGAAGCGCATATGCTTCATCATACGTGATATGGCCTTCTTTTTTGCTTCTTGAAACCTTTAAGATTTCTAAAGCGCCCAAATTCTCTGCTACGACTGATGCGGTTTTGGAAGTCCCGCCCGAGCCGAGAACAAGCACCTTTTTACCCTCTATTTCAATTCCCAGTTTTTTTATAAGAGCGGTGAGCCCGTAAAAATCCGTATTGTAGCCATAAAGTTTTCCATTTTTGTTAACAACGGTATTTACCGCTCCGATTTTAGTGGAAATCTCATCCATATAATCAAGATACGGAATAACCTGCTCCTTATACGGTATGGTTACATTTATGGCTTTAAAATCCTTTTCCTCCATAAAATTCCCAAGATTTTGTGGGCCTATCTCTTTCAGTTCGTATTGGTAGCCGAAAAGTTCATTATGAATTCGTACGGAAAAACTATGTCTTAAAACTTCGCCTATACAACCGTATTCCATTAATCAACAATCCAATCTGTTCCGTATTTTTGCGAGAGCATATCAAGGAGCGCTATGGCGGTTATGCTATCTACCACAACTCTTGCTCTATGAACAATACAAGGGTCATGCCTGCCCTTTGCCGATAAAACAGTATTTACATTATCCTTAAGATTTACGCTTTCTTGCTCTTTACTTATGGTGGGAGTAGGACGGACAGCAACGCGGAAAATAACGGGGTTGCCATTGGAAATTCCGCCGTTTATACCGCCGCTATTATTGGTTTTGGTAAGGACAACGCCGTTTTCTATATAAAACGGGTCATTTGCTCCGCTTCCCAACATATCGGCAAGTTTAAATCCGGCGCCAAATTCGATACCCTTAACTCCCGGTATGGAGAAAATTCCGTGAGAAATTATGCCCTCTAAAGAATCAAACCAAGGTTCGCCGATTCCTGCGGGGATTCCCGTTACCGCAGTTTCAAGAACTCCGCCAACGCTATCGCCGTTTTGCTTCGCGTCTTTGATTTCGGCCATCATTTTTTCACCCTTTATATCATCAAGAGTGGGAAAAATTTTATCTGAAAGATAGTTTATATCACTACTTAAATCGGCAAATTCTCTATCCTCAATGCCGCCGCATTTTGCAATATGGGTACCGATAGAAATGCCCTTATTTTTTAAAGCCGCAATAATTATCGCCCCTGCGGCAACTATCGCCGCGGTTATTCTGCCGCTAAAGTGACCGCCGCCTTGAAAGTTTTCAAAACCGTTATATTTTATATGGGCGGCATAGTCGGCGTGAGAGGGACGGGGAATTTCTAATTTTTCGCCGTAATCGGCAGATTTTATATTGGAATTGGGGATAAGTATACATAAAGGCGAGCCCGTTGTATACCCTCTGAAAACACCGCTTACAATACTATATTCATCGGCTTCTTGGCGAGGAGTAGATATATCTCCCGAGGGTCTGCGAAGGGAAAGTTGGGATTTTATAAAATCATCATCAATTTTAATGCCGCCGGGCAATCCGTCAATAACCGCGCCTATCATAGCGCCGTGACTTTCACCGAAAAGGGTTATTGAAACCTGATTTCCAAAGGTATTTTTCATAACTCTACCGCCTTTACTATTTCTTCTTCAAGTTCGCTAAAAGGCATTTCCGCAAGGATAAAACTACCCGCCTTCTCGACCTTTACCGCCGTTATGCTTTCTCCCGATTTCTTTTTATCGTGCTTTACGGCTTCTATTATTTTTTCTGCGGGAACATTATGGGTTACGGGAAGTCCCAAAGAATTAAGCACCTTTATAAGCCGCTCTCTGACACTTTGAGAACACATAGGAATCATTCCGAGGGCTACACATTCACCGTGATAAAGATCATTTCGGTTTACCTCAATGGCGTGACCTATGGTATGACCAAAATTCAGGGTTTTGCGAAGGCCTGATTCCTTTTCATCTTCCTCTACTACCCTTTTTTTAATATACAAAGAACGCTCAATAACCGTATCCAAATCCTCGGCGCTTACCCCATCCTCGAAAAGAGAAAAGAGTTCCTCATCAAAGGTGAGAGCCATTTTTACGCTTTCGGAAAGTCCGTTGGCAATCTGCCTTGAGGGCAGAGTTTTTAAGGTTTCGGTATCAATTATAACGCACTTCGGGGGATAAAAGGCCCCGATAATATTTTTAAGAGAACAGAAATCTATGGCCGTTTTTCCGCCTATGGATGAATCAACCTGCGAAAGTACGGTAGTAGGGATATTATAAAAATCAATACCCCTCATAAAGCAGGATGCGGCAAAACCCGCCATATCTCCCGCCACGCCGCCGCCTACCGCTACTATGCAATCGGTGCGGGTGAAACCGTTTTTAACAAGGCACTCGAGTATTTCTTTAAAAGTATCGAAATTTTTGGACTGCTCACCCTCTTTGAAGATAAACACATATCCGTTGGAAGCGGCATTTAATACCGCTTTCCAATACTCTTCGGGCACACCGCTATCGGTAACCACCAAAACCTTTCTTTCAAGGTTAAGATACTCGCCCACCTTTAAAAGCGCGCCCTTTTCCAGTATTATGTTGTAACCCGACCTTGATGTCTTAACAGGTATTACCATAACTTTCACCTAAACTTAAATTCTGATTTCCTTTTCAAAATTTCCTACAACTTTTATATTATTGCAACACTCATTAAGTTCTTTGAGCATTGCCTTGCCCTCGGCGCCGTTTATATTACCCTCGCCCTCGGCATAGAAGTAATAATCCCAGATAAGTTCCTTGGTGGGACGGCTTTTAAGGGCCTTAAGATTGAACCCGTGATTACCGATAACCGAAACGGCCTGACCTAATGAGCCCGCCGCATTTTTAACGGTAAAGAACATTACAAAATGGTTATCTTTCTTGCTTGCCGACTTTTGCGCTTTAGAGAAAACGGCAAAACGGGTAGTATTTATATTGCTCTGATTTATATTTGCCTCTAAAATTTTAAGGCCGAATTCCTCTGCCGCCTCTGCGCTTCCTATGGCGGCTACGCTAATATCGCCTTTTTCCGCCACCTCTTTGGCTGCAACGGCGGTATTTACCGCTTCTACCCCTTCAAAACCGTGCTTTTCTATATACGCCGCGCACTGTCCGAGAGCTTGAGGATGGCTTAAAACCTTTTTTATTCCATCGATGGTAGCGCCCTTTACGGCCAAAAGATTTTGGTTTATTTCAACATCGTAAATTCCGTTTATGTAAAGATTTCCGAAGAAGGATAAATCCATAACCTTGCCAACATCGCCGTTAAAACTGTTTTCTATGGGAAGCAACGCGCAATCACACTCTCCGTTTTCAACCGCTTTATACGCCGCGCCGAAATCTGCATAGGAAACCGTAATGGCATCGGGGAAGATTTTTTTGGCGGAAAGTTGGGCGAAAGCGCCTTTAACACCGCTATACGCTACCCTCATACCGTCTAAAAGGCGGTGCTGAAGGGCTTTGGATAGGTCAATATTATTTCTCAAAAAAGAGGTATAATATGATTTATACTCTTCCTTTTCTATCATTTCGGTGTTTTTCTTTATAATTTCTTCTTCGCGGGCTATATCATCTACGGGAAGACCGTGTTCCTTTTTATAAGCGGCAACCATTTTTGCGGCATCCATACGCTCTTCGAAAAGTTGCGCCATTTCGGTATCTACCCGATTTATTATTTCCCTTGCTTTTAAAAGGTCGTTCATTATTTTTCTCCTTTATATTCGAGATAAAGTGCCTTAAAGGCGGGTAAAGATTTTTCTATCTGCTCATACGATACGCAATACGCTACTCGCACATACCCTTTTACGCCAAAACTATCCGAAGGCACCAAGAGAAGTTCGTGGCTCTTGGCTTTTTCGCAGAAAGCGCACGCATCTTCTTCCAGGGATTTCACAAAAAGATAAAAGGCACCGTCGGGAGATGCGGTTTCGTAACCGATCTCTTTAAGCGAGGTATATAAAAGTTCCCGATTTTTCTTGTAATCTTCAATATTTATCTCAACTGCGTCGCACTCGGCTACGGTATACTGAAGCAAACTCGGCGCGCAAACATAACCGAGGGATCTACCCGCGCCGCAAACCGCAAAGAATAAATCATCGCTACCGCTTGCCTTGGGGCTTACGAATATATATCCGATTCGCTCTCCCGGCAACGAGAGAGATTTACTATACGAATAACAAACCACCGTATTATCATAGAGGTTTGGGATAAAGGGCGGTTTAATATCGCCGTAAACCAATTCTCTATATGGCTCATCACTTATGATATAAATTTGGGTTTTAAATTCTTTTTGCTTTTTATTGAGAACTTCCGCCAATTGCTTCAGTTCATCCTCTTTGAAAATAACGCCCGAAGGATTATTGGGGGAATTTATAATAATGGCCTTGGTGTTTTTGCTGATGGCTTTTTCTATGGCAGAAATATCGAGAGCAAAACTATCCGCTTTACACTTAACTTCAACTATCTTTGCCTCAGCGTTTTCTATAAACACCTTATATTCGGGGAAATAGGGAGCCAAAATTATGATTTCATCTTCCTCGCTGTCCACAAGGGCTTTAAGGGTTATGGTAAGAGATGCGGCGGCGCCGCAGGTCATATAGATATTTTCATAAGAACACTGCGCGTTAAATCTGCTCTTTATATTCTCGGCAATCTTTTTGCGGACATTTATATCCCCCTGCGCCGAAGTATATCCGTGAATGGCGGTGGGAGAGAGCGTTTTGATTAAATTTTCCATAACTGCCGTTACCTTTTCTGGCGCGGGTATGCTCGGATTTCCCAAACTAAAATCAAATACCTTATCTTCGCCTATTTCCGCCTTTCTTTTGCGGGAATATTCGAAAATCTCTCTGATTTTAGAGGGCGCTTTGCCTAACTCTGCCATCTTTTTTGAAATCACAACTTCACCCCGTTTTCTAAAAACAAAAAATCCGCAACCAAGTGCCAAAATGCACAAACAGTTACGGACTACCCTATACTTCCTTGCCGCTATTTAAGCGACGCATTTCGAGAAGCCAAGGCAGTCCATCTTAAAATAATAATAAAAATAATAATTAGACATTATTTTAACTCCTTTACTCCTCAAAATTTATTATATATTACTCTTATTTATATATTTTGTCAAGGGTTTTTGAAAAATACATAACGGAGTATAAAAGACGGTTATTTTTCGCCGTCTAATTTTGCGCTTATAAACGATATTACTTCGCTCGGTTTTATACCGAGTCCTTGAGCAAATTCATCGCATAAAAGCGATTCGGCCCTCTCAAGCAGCATTTCATCCTGCTGACCGAGTTTTTTACCTGCTTCGCGACGCCTTTTACGCTCGCCATAGAGGGTTTTGGTAACGCCGATTACACCCCTCAGATTCCCCGAGGAAAGTATTTCTCTATATGCTTCTCTGCGCTTTCCATCCTCATCAATCCATAAAGTTTTTTCTTCGGGGATGGATAAAATCAGCTCTTCTATTTCCTCTTTGGACAATAAACTGCGCATTTTACCCGTAAGTTTTTCGTTATCAACAGGAACAAAAATAGTATTGTTTTCTCGGTAAATCGGTTTTAAAACATAGTAACTTGACCTTTTTCCGCCTATCTCTTTTTCCACTATTTCGGTAATGGTACAAACTCCTTGTGAACCGTAGGAAACGGTTTGCCCCAACTTTAACATTTCGGCCTCCGTAAAGTTTTTTCTTTTAATTGTACCATTTTTTCGCCTTTTTTGTCATAGGCAAATTAGACAAATATTCCCGCATAAATATTGGGTAAAAAATGAAAAAACCCCGAAAAATCGGGGTTCTAAATCTTAATCCATATTAGCTTTGATATATTCAACTACATCGCCGACGGTTTTAACATTTTCGATTTCCTCATCGGGAACCTCAACATCAAACTCATCTTCAATGGACATTAAAAGTTCAACTACATCCAAACTATCTGCGCCAAGATCTTCGGCAATGCGCGTTTCAGCGGTTATGCTCTCTTTGTCTGCATCAAGTTGTTCTGCAAGAATTTCAGCGATCTTTTCAAATACCATAAATTTGCCTCCAGAAATTAAAATGTTTATAAACAAATAATATGTTGATTTTCATCATTTGTCAATATTTTTTTGAATTTTTAATTATAACAATTAAAGTGTTGCAAATTTTTGGGATTTATTTTATAATAATCAAGTATGACTTTCTTATGTTAGGTGATTAGTATGGCTAAAAACGAAAAGATGGTAAAAGCAATAACCTCTATGGATGAGGATTTTGCCAAGTGGTACACCGATGTTTGTATCAAAGCGGAACTCATCGATTATGCTTCCGTAAAGGGTTGTATGATTATAAGACCCTATGGTTATGCCATCTGGGAAAATATTCAAAAAATTATGGACGGCTTCTTTAAAGAAACAGATCACGAAAATGTTTATATGCCTCTCTTTATTCCCGAGAGTTTGCTCCAGAAAGAGAAGGACCACGTTGAAGGTTTTGCCCCCGAAGTTGCTTGGGTAACCCACGGCGGCGAAGAAAAACTTGAGGAGAGATTGTGCGTTCGCCCCACCTCCGAAACCCTTTTCTGCGACCACTTTAAAAATATTGTTCACTCCTACCGTGACCTGCCCAAACTCTATAATCAGTGGTGCAGCGTTGTTCGTTGGGAAAAGACCACCCGCCCCTTCCTTCGTTCAAGAGAATTCTTATGGCAAGAGGGTCACACCCTTCACGCCACCGCCGAAGAAGCAAAACAAGAAACCGAGCAGATGCTGAATATCTACGCCCGTTTCGCCGAAGAAGCACTTGCTATGCCCGTTGTTAAAGGTAAAAAGACCGATAAAGAGCGTTTCGCAGGCGCAGAAGCCACCTATACTATTGAAGCGCTTATGCACGATGGCAAGGCCCTTCAAAGCGGTACTTCCCACTATTTCGGCGATGGTTTTTCAAGAGCATTTGAGGTTGAATTTACCGATAAAGAAAATAAATCTCAATTCCCTCATCAAACATCTTGGGGCACCACTACCCGCCTTATCGGCGCGGTTATTATGACCCACGGTGACGATAACGGCCTCGTTCTCCCCCCCGCAATAGCACCCATTCAAACCGTTATTATTCCTATTGCATCTCACAAAGAAGGCGTTACCGAAAAGGCCACCGAACTTTATGAGCGTCTTAAAAAAGTTTGCCGCGTTAAACTGGATACCACCGACCAGACACCCGGTTGGAAGTTTGCCGAATATGAGATGAAGGGCGTGCCCCTCCGTCTTGAAATTGGCCCTCGCGACATTGAAAACAACTGCTGTGTTATCGCAAGACGCGATACTTATGAAAAAATCACCATTTCTCTCGATGAACTCGAAGAGAAGATTCCCGAACTTTTAAAGCAGGTTCACGATGATATGTATAATAAGGCCCTCACTCGCCGCGAAAATATGACCTATGATGCTCATAATCTCGATGAAATGAAGGAAATTGCAGACACAAAGCCCGGCTTTATAAGGGCGATGTGGTGCGGAGACCGCGAATGCGAAGATAAACTTAAAGAGGTTGCAGGCGTTACATCAAGATGCATCCCCTTCGAGCAGGAAGCAATAGGAGAAACCTGTGTTTGCTGCGGCAAAAAGGCCGATAAAATGCTCTATTGGGGCAAAGCGTATTAAAAATCCAAACCCGACGGTCGTCGGGTTTTTTGTTTATATTGACAATTTGCCGCATATAATGTATTATTGTATTATAACAATAGTACACTGTTTATGAAAGGACATATTATGGAGTGTAATATAGAGAAAAGCAAACCTATCTGCCCTCAAATATATGAATTTATCTGCGCGGAGATAGCCGCTGGAGAAAAACGCGCGGGCGAACAACTTTACTCTGTGAGAGAACTTGCCTTAAAAATCGGCGTTAACCCAAACACCGTTCAAAAAGCTTTTGAATCGTTGGAAAAAGACGGACTTATATATTCCGTAATTGGCACCGGTAGATTTGTAAGCGAAAATTGTGGAAAAGCCAAAGAAATAGTGCAAAGTATAGCGGAGAAAAAAACGAAGTTTTACCTCAGCGAAATGCAAAAGCTAGGTTTCTCTGCCGAAGAAATCAGAGAAAAATTTTTACTTAAGGAGCCGACGCTATGAGTGAATTGCTAAGATGCGAAAACCTAACCAAACAATTCGGTATGATAACCGCAGTAAACAATATTAACCTGACTCTTGAAACCGGTCGCATAATAGGTCTTCTCGGACCTAACGGTTCCGGCAAAACCACCCTTATAAAGATGATAAACGGGCTTTTGCAGCCCACAAGCGGAGAAATTTATGTATGCTCCGAAAAGCCCGGCCCTATTTCGAAATTGCAGGTGGCATATCTTCCCGACAACAATTTCTTAAATAGCTGGATGACCGTAAAACAAATAGTTTCATATTTTGAGGAATTTTACTACGACTTCAGAACCGAGCTTGCTTACAGTATGCTGGAGCGCCTTGGAATTTCACCCGAAAGAAAACTCAAAAATCTCTCCAAAGGAAACAAAGAAAAGGTGGCTCTCATACTTGTTATGAGCAGGAACGCTAACCTCTATGTTCTTGATGAACCCATAGCGGGCGTTGACCCTGCCACAAGAGATTTTATAATTTCAACCATCATAAACAACTATAATCCTAGCGCTTCTGTCTTAATTTCAACCCACTTAATTTCCGATATCGAATCTATACTCGATGAGGTTATATTTCTTAAAAACGGAAATATCGTTCTTCACAAAACGGTTGATGAAATCCGTGAAGAACACGAAATGAGCGTTGATGAACTCTTTAGGGAGGTGTTCAAATGGTAAAGAAACTTATAAAACATGAACTAATCTACTATTCAAGAAACCTTTTACTTGCAGAGGTTATAATAATCGCTTTCGGTTTTTTAAACAGATTTATCCAACTTTTTGAAAACGACACCGATGTTTATTCCACCCTCTTTTCCACCTCTTTGGTCACCCTCGTTATTGGTTGTTTTCTTTGTCCGCTTTTCGCTCTGATACTTTCGGTAATAAGATTTTACCGCAACTTCTATGCCAGCGAAGGTTATCTCACCTTCACCCTTCCCGTTACAGTAAATCAACACCTTATAGCAAAAATCATAACCGCGTTTGTTGCGCAGTTTTCCGCCATTTTGACGATATTAATCGCCCTTGCGGCAGCAAGTATGGGTGACCTTTTGAATGAGGTTGTAAAGGCGATAATTTTCTTAATTAAAGAACTTTATAACAATATAGGCAATCAAATTTGGTTATATACTTTCGAGATATTGCTTCTTATATCGGTATTTACCGTCAGCGGTTTCCTTTTCTATTTCTGTTGCATATCTTTGGGACAGCGTTCGAAGAGAAATAGAATACTCGCCGCCGTATTGATTTATTTCGGGTTTAATGTGGTATCCCAATTTATAGCATCCTTTGTTTCGCTTGGCGTGAGTTTAGCGGCAATGAACATAGATTTTACCTGGTTTTCAGATCTTTTGAAAACCCACCCCTATACCACCACACATATAATTTTGTTAATAATTACTTTATTAGCGGCCTCTTGGGTGGCGCTGATGTATTTTATCATTCACCGCAACACATCGAAAAAACTCAATTTGGAATAGGAGGAATATTATGAAACGCTTTTTACGAATTTTAATTGCGTCTACCCTTGCAGTTTTAATATGCGTAACCTTTTGCTCCTGTACCTACCTTGATGAACTGCGGGAGAAGCAAGGATATTATAAAAACGATGATACCTACGAAGTAATCTATCAGGGAAATACATATAAGTATCTTCCTACGGGAGATTACAAAATTTACGATGCCTTTGATGTTTCTATTGGTGTGGCTCCCAAAAATGTTCCCTTGCTTTTGGCCCCGCTTTATTCGGAAACCTTCCATTTCCCGGAAGAAGATTTAAAGAATCTCCTTGTAGATGAGCATCTGAATATCTATGCCATAGAATCGGTTTATGATGAATATCTAGAAATGGTAGAAGAAAATTCATTTGACCACTACTGCTATGCTACTGACCCCCCACATGCCGCAATACAGTATGGGGAAATTTTACCCGAGGGAGTGGAAATTGTTGAGGACCTCA
The DNA here is from genome assembly GCA_017441045.1 of Clostridia bacterium. The sequence continues at coordinate 6,954 of JAFSAK010000056.1, read as the reverse complement.
TTGATAACGCTTATTTCCACCGAACCGAATCACCCTCTGAGTATAAAACCGTAGCGCTTATTTATGCCTGCGATAAGGATAGGGTTATACTTGGCGATTCAATTGCATTTTGGGAGGACAATAACGGCAATTACTATGCCCATTTCAGCTCCAATCAAATGGTAACCTTCGTACCCGATGAATATTACTTCTTTGTGGATACGCTAAAAGAAAAAGCCGAGTGGAATGAATAAATAAAAAAAGAGCCGTTTGGCTCTTTTTTTATTGGTATTCTCGCTTTACAGCTTCGATTACATTTTTAAAATTTGCAGTGGGGAAATCTTCATATATTTTGGCTCTTTCTTTTATAAAAAGCGCTTCCAAATCACCCGCATCGGTGATACCTTCCTTGGATTTCATTCGCACAAAATCCACCAAATCCAAAAGGCACTCTTTGGCGCATCTGAGATACCTTTTTACCTCGCTTTTTCGGGTCGCTTCACTGCCGAGGGGAGAATATTCGTGTGACGCTAAGATTTTCCGCATATCCATTTTTAATAGTTTTTTTAGGGATGATAAATATTCTTTTGGAAAACCTATTCCCATAGCGTAAACATCAAGTCCGTAAAGTTGGATAGAATCGCCTGAAATAAGGGTTTTTGAAGGCAAACAAAGGTAACCGCCACTGTTATTTTCGTGTCCCTTAAGGGTGACCGCTTTAATGCAATCCTCTATAATTTCGCCATCATTTATAACCTTAAATTCACGGTCCTTACTGTAGGGATTGTGGTCGGCAAAACTATATATTTTAGCATTTTCACACTCTGCCGCAAGACGTGCCGCACCGCCCGTATGATCCCCGTGAGTATGGGTTAAAAGTATGGCGGTAACGCTTTCCTTTTTAACCCCGATTTCTTTAAGGGCGGGCAGAATATAATTTTCCGCATCTTCCACTTTATCTGCGGTATCTATAATGATTGTTTTATCCCCGTTTTTTACCATAAATACGGCGGTATAAATATTATAAAACGGCACTTCCAATTTATAAATATTTTCATCGCATTTATATAACGGCGCGCCGTTTATGTAAGTAGGGGTTTTCTTGGTTTTTTTGCTTTTTTTCCTTAACTTCATATACTCTGCTTTCACCTTATGATTCAGTTGTTTGAGCACTCCCAAAGTTTTGGTATCGTTGGTAAAAAGAATTCTCAAAAGCCCTATAGCAATCGCAACAGTGACAATCTTTTCGGGTGACATTGGAAACCATAAAAACGCCACATATCCGCCACCTACCGCCACCATCCATTTTATATCAAGAAGTGTGCCGAGGGTAAGCACCACATAGGACCATCCGTTAGTGATAATCCAACCGAGCCCCAGACATAAAATAAGTTTTGGATTAAGTATAAAAAGAAGGGCTTTTTTAAGCAAACGCCTTATCTTCTCCATTTTTTCTCCTTTTTTGAGGATTTTCTATTATAATAACACATATTCGACATTTTTTACATACTTTTTTAAAAAATAAATCCCGACAAACAGTCGGGATTTTTCTTATTCAGGGTTTTTGGGCACTTCAAGCCAGAAGCAAACACCGTTTTCGGTATTATAAACTCCATATTCTTCGCCGTGCATCTTCATAATCGCCGCCACAATGGAAAGCCCCAGACCGAAGCGGCCCTCCTCCCTTTTATGAGAAGTATCTCCCCTATAGAAACTTTGCCATATCTGCGGCATAATTTCAGGGTCTATATGACTGCCTGTATTTAAAACGCAAACCCTTATTTTATCGCCGTTTTTCTCGGTTTTTAAGGTGACTTTTCCGCCTTTGTTCGTATGGGAAAGGGCATTTTCAAGATATGCACCGAGGGCCTCGCGAATTTGCTCTTTATCGGCAAAAATGAGAGTGTTTTCGGGTATGAGGTTTTCGGTTTCTATTGCCTTGCCATCGAAAATTTTACCAAGCATTTGCGATGAGAGAACACCGATATCAAAAATCTCCCTGCTTAAAGGAATCTGCCCCGATTCATAGCGTGAAAGTTCCAAAATGCTCAAAACAAGGCCGTTCATTCGGTCGGTTTCATCAATAATTGTATCGCAATATTCATCCTTCGAGGCGGAATTTACATTTAGTTTAAGTCCCTCGGCATAACCCTTAATTATGGCAAGAGGCGTTTTAAGTTCGTGGGATACATTGGCAACAAAGGCCTTACGCATAACATCAAGTTGCCTTTCCGTTTCAATTTCGCTTTTAAGTTTTTCGTTGGCGGATTTCAGTTCTTTGAGGGCGGAAGAGAGGGAATCCGACATTGTGTTTATAGATACGGCAAGGTCGGCTATTTCGTCATCCCCCGTGGGCTCAAGTTTTCTTTCGAATCTGAGTTTTGCCATCTGCTTGGTGGTTTCACTCATTTGGGCCAAGGGCTTTGAAAATCTTCGCGAATAAAAGAAAATCCAAACTACCGAAAGGGCAAAACAGATTACCGCAACTATGCTTATAAACTCTCCCGCCATATTGGCAGAAGATTTTATAAGTTCTGTCTTTATCCTTATCTCCGCAAAAACACCATCTGAAATTTCCTTGCGGCATAGCATAAATTCATCTTTATCAAAAGGGCGTTGCGCCTGTTCAAATACTGTTCCATCAGCGAAAACCTGCTTTTTTGTGGGGATTAATTCCTCGTGGGACATAGCAAACTTATCGTGACCTATAATAAGAAAATCCATCATCTGACTACCGCGGGTAGTATATAAAATCTTTCCGCTTTTCAGGTATATTTCCGTTTCGAAACCGTATCTATCGGAAAACTCGGAAAGCATTCCGCTCACCGAAGAACTATCGTTCAAATCTATATTTGAAATTCTTCTTATCTGGCTAATTAAAAGATTTTTTTGTTTATATCCGTAAAAGGTGGAAAGCAGGGTGCCGTTAGCCACCGTAAGCACGGTTACAAAAACGGCAAAAATAGCGGTAATTCGCAAAAACAGATTAAACCAAAGTTTATTTTTAAGTCCCCGAAAGCCGCTTTTTTTCTCCTCAAATGTCAAGTTTATACCCCATTCCGTATATGGTCTTAAGATTGGCGGCGCCATAAACGCCGAGTTTGGTGCGAAGTCGCGCTATATGGGAATCAACCGTTCTGTTATCTCCATCAAAATCATAGTTCCATACCGCGTCTATCAACTGATCTCTTGAAAGCACTAAACCCTTATTTTTATAAAGAGTGCAAAGCAGTTTAAATTCCTTTAGGGTGAGTTCTAAAGGCGCTCCATCAAGAAAGGCGGTAAAGGATGCTTCATCAATATCGAGCCCCTTTTTATTAGCCCCGTTTTCCATTTTTTCGCTACGCTTTAATAGCGCTTCCACCCTCTTTACGAGCACTGCGGGGGAAAAGGGTTTGGTTACATATTCATCGGCTCCGCTGCCGAAACCTTCTAGCATATCAAATTCTTCACTTCTGGCCGATAGAATTATGATGGGGATATCGGAAAATTTCCTTATTTCGCGGGTAACCTCCCAACCATTGAGTTCGGGCATCATAATATCGATTATAGCCAAATCGATTTTCTCGTTTTGGGCGATATTCAGCGCCGATTTTCCATCAAAGGCGGTAAGGACCGAAAAGGATGCGGATAAAAGAAAATCTTTAATGAGGTTGACTATCCGCTCCTCATCATCGGCGATAAGTATTGTTTTCTTCTCCATATTCTTCACCTCTTAATAATGATGATATACGACACATTTCAATAATATTTTAACAGTTTGTAAATATCTTGGCAACAGTTAAATTCTATATTTAGAACGAAGTTGCCGCTTGTAATATGTCGTAAGATATGTTATTATATATAAATAATAGATTATAAGGAGAAATTTGCCTTGTCGTATCCTCTTGAAAATATAAGAAACTTCTGTATTGTAGCCCATATTGACCACGGTAAATCAACACTTGCCGACCGCCTTTTAGAACTTACCCAGTCGGTTTCTGAAAGAGATATAGAAGAACAAATACTTGATAGTATGGACTTGGAAAGGGAGCGCGGAATTACCATTAAGGCCCACGCCGTAACCCTTTATTATACCGCTAAAGACGGTAAGGAATATGAACTTAATCTTATCGATACTCCGGGACACGTGGATTTTAACTACGAAGTTTCCCGTTCCCTTGCCGCCTGCGAAGGCGCTATACTTGTGGTTGACGCTTCCCAAGGCATTGAAGCCCAGACCCTTGCCAACACCTACTTGGCGGTGGACCACGGTCTCGAAATTCTACCCGTTGTTAATAAAATCGACCTGCCCTCCGCTGACCCAGAGCGTATTAAAGCGGAGATTGAGGATGTTATTGGAATTCCCGCCGATGAGGCCCCCTTGGTTTCGGCCAAGACGGGACTTAACGTAGAGGAAGTTTTGGAACTTATCGTAAAGGGCGTTCCCGCCCCCGTTGGTGACAGAAACGAGCCCCTTAAGGCCCTTATTTTCGACTCATATTACGATGCCTACAAAGGAGTTATCGTATACTTCCGAGTTGTAAGCGGAAAAATAAAAACGGGTGACACCGTTAGAATGATGGCTACGGGCGCCGATTTTGACATCGTTGAACTTGGCAGAAAAAGGGCGACAAATCTTGAGCCGTGCGACTGTCTTGAAGCAGGCGAAGTTGGTTACCTTGCCGCATCTATAAAGACCGTTTCCGAAGCGCGTGTCGGCGATACCATCACCCTTACCGATTCCCCTGCCGCCGAGGCGCTTCCGGGATATAAAAATGTTAAGCCGGTTGTTTTCTGCGGTATATACCCCGCCGACGGCGCCAAGTATCCCGACCTTCGCGAAGCTCTTGAGAAATTGCAGCTTAACGACGCTTCACTTCTTTTCGAGGCCGAAACCTCTACTGCCTTGGGCTTCGGTTTCCGTTGCGGATTTTTAGGTCTTTTGCATATGGAAATTATCGAGGAGCGACTGGAAAGAGAATATAACCTTGATATTATCACAACCGCTCCCAGCGTTGAATATGAATTCCGCCTTACCGACGGCAGTTCGGTTATGGTGGATAACCCCACCAATTACCCCGACCCTGCAACAATCGCCGAAGCGCTGGAGCCCGTTGCTAACGTGCATATCTATTCGCCAAATGACTTTGTTGGAACCATTATGCAACTTTGTGAAGAAAGACGCGGCACCTATATTGATATGAAGTATATGGGCAACCGTGTTGATATTCACTACATTTTGCCTATGGGTGAAATTGTTTATGACTTTTTTGATGCTTTAAAATCCCGCACCAAAGGGTACGCAAGTTATGACTATGAAACCTGCGGTTACGAAAAATCGAAACTTGTTAAACTCGATGTTATGTTAGCAGGCGATACGGTAGATGCCCTTTCCTTCATAGTTCACTCCGATAATGCCTATGGCCGTGCCCGTAGAATCGCGGAAAAACTTAAGGATTATATCCCCCGTCAACTGTTTGAAGTGCCGATTCAGGTGGCAGTAGGCGGTAAGATTATTGCCCGTGAAACCGTTAAGGCAATGCGCAAAGACGTTCTTGCAAAGTGCTATGGCGGTGATATTACACGCAAAAAGAAACTTCTTGAAAAACAAAAAGAAGGTAAAAAGAAGATGCGCCGCCTTGGCTCCGTGGAAGTACCGAAGGATGCATTTATGGCAGTGCTTAAACTCGATGAATAACTCGGAGAAAAAATTTATGACTTCAAAAAGGAAAAAAGCTTTAATCAGAAGACGAATATTTATCTGCTCCTGCCTTGCCGGAATAATTCTTCTGGCAAGCGTTATAGGAATTATTATCGGGGCGGTTAGTAACGCCATTAAAAACGGGGATAATGATACCATAAGCGACCCCGCCACACAGGTTGATAAGCCCGTATCTGACATACCGGCTTCCGATGATAATACTCCCGCTTTAAATTCTTACGGACTTGATACAAAATACGAGCGACTCATTCTCGTTAATCCATCAAATCCCCTTCCGCAAGATTTTGATTACGAAGGAAATCTCACTTCTATTCCGAAAGAATATATAAACGGCTCGCTTTCGCAACTGGATAAAGATATGTGGCCCTATCTTAAAACTATGATGGATGAGGCAAAAAAAGAGGGCATTAATCTTTATGTCCGCTCTCCATACCGCTCTTATGCCACACAAAAAATGCTTTATGATAATCAGGTGCAAAAGCAAATAAATAACGGCGTCAGCGCAGAAGAAGCCCCCGATAAAGCGGCTTCTATCGTAGCGCGACCGGGTACCAGCGAACACCATACAGGTCTTGCGGTTGATTTTAATATCGCAGATATCAGTTTTAACAATACAAAAGAGGCAACTTGGCTTAAAGAAAACGCCCATAATTTCGGATTTATTCTCCGCTACCCCGAAGGTAGCACTGAAATTACAGAAGTTATTTACGAGCCCTGGCATTATAGATTTATAGGCATTGCTCACGCGCAAAAAATCAAAAGTTTAGATATAACATTTGAAGAATACTGCGAAAAATATCTTAATAAATAAACCATTACCAAATCTTATTCGGAGGGATAAAAATTGGATTGCAAGCAATTTTTTGAAACCTTAAACGGAAAGAAAATCGCAATGTGCGGTATAGGTATCAGTAACACACCCCTTATTTTAAGTTTTCTTGAAAAGGGCGCCCGTGTTATTGCCTGCGACCGCAGAACCCGTGAACAGATTGGCGAAAATGCCGATATGTTAGAGCGTGCGGGAGCCGAACTCAAACTCGGAGAAAACTACCTTGAAAATTTAGAGGTGGATGTTATTTTCCGCACCCCCGGTATGAGTTTTAATCTGCCCGAACTGGAAAATGCCCGCAAAAAAGGTATAGCCGTTACAAGCGAAATGGAAGTATTCTTCGACCTTTGCCCCGCTACAATTTTTGCGGTTACGGGGTCTGACGGTAAGACAACTACCACCACCCTTATTGCAAAAATGCTTGAAGCCGACGGAAAAAGGG
>JAFSAK010000055.1 GCA_017441045.1 Clostridia bacterium | reverse complement strand
TACGGTCACGGGGTTGGTATGAGTCAGAACGGCGCAAATTCAATGGCAAAAGAGGGCAAAAATTTCGAAGAAATTCTTGCCCATTATTATAAAAACTGCCAACTTAAAGTTTTAGATTAAATTTTAACTTCGGGTAGGCCTTTAACAGATATCAGCAAGGAAATCAAACCCGAAAGCAAGGATGCGGAAACCACTAATTTCCAGTCCACTTGAGAGATTATTGCGGAAGTTCCAATGGTGGCGACTGCAGTTTCAGCAACGGTTTTTATAGCCCGTACTCCTGCGGCTTTAAACCAAATTAAAGTTATTTTCTCCATAAAATCACTCCTTTACAATTCGTATTTGCACTCGGTCAATGGCATTACCGTAAATACCCCCATAACCGTTGGCGGCGCCATCGTTGCAATTTTTTACCCACGAAAGATAATTTCGGCCTTTAGGCGACACCCGATACTCTACGGCATATCCCGCAAGCCCCTCAAGTTTCATCTGAATCCCATCTATAATTTTACCGTAAACACCTGCATATCCGCCTTGACCAACATCAAGGTCTTTTACCCAAGGAAGATATTTACCGCCTAAAATATGTGCTCTGTAAACTATATTTCCTTGGGTTAATTCGGCCCTTATTCCATCAATTGATTTTCCTAATATCCCCGCATAACCGCTACTGTTCGCTTCATTATAATCAATGATATCAGAAAGCCATTTACCCCTATTCGTATGTACGGCGTAAATCACCGACACCGAAAGGGGTAAATCTTTATCCAGATATTCTGTAGGGTCTATTCTAATGTTATCCTTTCTTACCTCAAAATGCAGATGGGCGCCGTAGGAATTACCCGTATTACCCATAAAACCTATTTCCTGCCCTTCGGTTACAAAGTCACCTAAGTTTACACATACTTTATCAAGGTGAGCGTAAAGGGTGGAATAGCCATTGCCGTGCTCAATTCGAAGGCAGTTTCCGTAACTTGCATTACCGCTTGACCCTTTATTATTCTTATATCCCGTTTGGCAAAAAACAACTCTTCCGGATGAATGAGCAATAATCGGCGCAAGGTTGGATGGAAACTTCACCACATCCACTCCCTTATGCGTGATGCTGAAATTGTTTGTTATTCTCACACCGCAATTTTTTAAAATTCTTGACATATTTTTCTCCTTATACTTATTAGCGATTTAGATTTAAATATCTTGACTATGAAATGATTTTAAATTTTTTCACCTCGGCGTAAATTTTATCTATAAAAGAGTTGCCGCCAAGGGCCTTATATGCTTCGTATAAAAACACAAAATTTTCATATTCATACTGTCTTATTTCGCCCGTCTGACGATTATGATAATATATTCTGAGCATTTCGCTCCGCAGTTGACATTTTGTGCCGTTAGATATTTTTTTGATGGTGATTACTATAGGAATAAGGGTGCTTATCAGCACTCCGATTTCTCCCACTAAAGCAATCACAGCGGTTAGGTTCATAACTTTCCTCCCTACAAACTGCGCAAGAAATTTTCTACGAAGGTGCTCTCGTATTCGTGGCATTTTGCATTAGGATGATTATTTTCCTTACCGCTTTCCACGTTAACGGAAAACAAATTTAATTTTGCATTCTTTACACTTTCAGATAAATTTTTATGGTTTGTGCGGTGCAAAACGGGGACAAGTTCTCCTGCATCCTCATCGAGATACGGAATACCCCATTTCTTCGCAATATTTCTCACCGCTTCCGAATAGTTTGCAGTTTCACCGTTAACTACGGCATTTGAAACTATAATGCCGACCTTTGCGAAGGGACAATTTGTCATTATCCATTTCAAAACAATATTCCAAGCGCCGTAAAAAGTGGTGTTTTCGGTATCATCTATCGTTCCTATGGGCGAATTTTTATGATGAATATCATCATTTATTCCATACTTAATGGTGATATAATCGGCATCGGTAGGGATTTCTTGATAACGGTACAACGAAAAACCCATTTTTCTATAATAGTTCACCAAAGAAGCGTTGCCTTCATTTTCTGCAATTTTATCTTCCCATACGTTTGTTATGGTGCTTCCGCACTTTGCCATATTTACAACGATCATATTATTACGTCTGCCGATATAAAAGGGGTAAACCTTATTTTTCCCCGCATATAAACCTTCTGTAAATACATTATCATCGGTTGGGCTATTAGTGAAATCGCCTTCTGTAAAACTATCCCCTATGGCAACGTACTTTTTGCCGTAAAGCGCATTTCCAAGTTCCTTAACGGATTTTTCTTGATTTTTGGATAGGTTTATATCCTCTGAAATTCTTTTATATGAGCGAGGATAAAAATCCCCTATCTCATCGGCCCTTTCAATCATAGTAGTTTCTACGGCGTTCGCGTATATGGTAACACGAATATATCCGTCTTGCTCGGTGGTAACAACTCGGCTCGTAACAGGCGACACATTAATAAAGGATAAATTATTCTTATCAAGATCATATAGACAAACAAATCTGCAAGGCGTTATTGCAATGTTTTCGCCCGCGCTTACAGATATATACTCGGTAGTAACGTAGGTTGTACTGCTTGCATCGATCTTACCGCTTGATAATAAATATCCTTGTTCCGCATTTTCTTTATCAAAAAGGTTCGGATGATAATATGTTACGGCATTTTGGGGCATATCACCTTTATCGCCTTTTGGACCCTTCTCACCTTGGGCTCCCGTATCACCTTTTTCACCTTGAGGACCTATGGGGCCCATAGCGCCTGTATCACCCTTTTCTCCCTTATCTCCTTTATCACCTTTTTCGCCTTTAAAAAGACCGCTGTCTGCATCGGCTCTTACAGAATCTGCTACTTGCTTTGAGGCAGCGCAGATATCGATAATCTGGGCATATTGGTCGGGGGTTGGAGTTTTCGGCTCTGCGCCATCAATTTCTCCGCTTTCGGTGACAGAAATAAACTTTGGTGTTGTTGTGATGACACTGTCTTCCCTATTACCAACTACGCTGATTTCAAAACCGGGATATTTTATCACCTCAAAAGGCACATAGCATTTGCCGTTTTTAAAAGAGGGATTGCCTTCTTCAAGAATAACGGCAACGGTTTCTTCGCCGCTTGTGAAAATCGCCTTTTTGGTATACCCGTTCCAATCTTCATTATATATAAATTCTGCCGTAAGATACTGCGCGCTATCGGATACAACCGTATCCGATGCTACCGTAATTTCCTGACCTATTACATTAACAGTAATCATTCTTTTTCTCACTTTCTTTGAAATTTCTGCAACCTAAATTTATAATACTCTGCCAAAACGTGCCTTTCACCGACCTGACACAAAAAGCACCCACCGAATCGGTGGGTGCCTTTTAATTAATTTTTAAGGAAACTTATTCTTCGCTTTCCTTATCTTTTTTCTTTTTGAGAACTATTATGAGAACAACTGCGGCGGCAATAACAACTACGCCGGCGCCTATTGCTAAGATTATCCAGAGATAATCATTATCTCCCTTAGCTTTGCGAACAACCTTAATCTTTTTCTTTCTCTTGGGTTTATCGTCGTCCTCGTCTTCATCCTCATCGTTTTCATCCTCATCGAATTCATCATCCGTATCTTCGAAATCGGAATCATCGGTATCATCAAATACTTCTTCATCTTCAACCATATAGCCGAGGGCTACATTAAGAGCAGAAGAAATATCATCTATGGTGAAGTAGTAGTATCCATCGGCAGAATCAAACTCAATCATTGAAAGGCCACCGAATTCACTTTTCAGCACGAAGATTTCTTCGGTAGAAGAAGTGAGTTTTTTGGGAATATAGATAACAACTTCTCTATCTCCCGCATCGGTTACGATATCGCCGTTTGCATCTATAAAGTAGATTTCATAGATATCGGTATCAACCTTAAATCCCTGCTCTTTAGCAGAAGCAAGTTCATCTGCGGAGGGCTTTCTCTTAATAACCGTCAAACTCTGGATAGTATCAAATACGTCGTTATCGCGAAGAGCAAGGATTTCTGCTTTAATTCCCGTTTCCTCATCTTCAACAGTAGCAACAATACCGTTTACGGCGCGGCTCTTAAGTTCAAGACCGTGAACCTGAATCTCGCTAATAATTGCAGAAACATAGTCAAAGTATTTAGAGTAAACAGAGTCCTCGCAGCGAACAAACTCAATTCTTACATATTGAGCAACTTGAGGAACAAACTCATATGTAAAGATTCCGTCATCGGTGCTAGTCATCCAACTCTTAGCAGGCTTAGCATCCTTATCGAACAGAGCCACCGAATCCTCACCGAAGTAGTAGTTGATCTCATCGGGCCAATATTCAGGTTCGCTTCCGCCCATCAGGATAATATCATCGATGGAGTTAAGCGTTCCAAGGTCAAGAAGGATACTTACGCTTTCTTCGCCGTTCTTTCCTCCAAAGAGGTCGTATACGGTATCATAATCGTTATCAAAGGCCTTATAGAAAGGATAGAGTCCGTTCCAAGATTTCCAAGAACCGAGCCACTTATTGCCGTACTCAGTAGTACCTGCGAAGAGGCCGGTATCCTTATCCTGAAGGTAGAAACTTGCGCTTTCCGGCTTTTCTTCAATCAGATTCATATAGTTGAATTCTTGATCGTTTCCGCCTATGGCTTCAAGTTCATTGATGATAAGGTCTTCG
>JAFSAK010000054.1 GCA_017441045.1 Clostridia bacterium | reverse complement strand
GGGAAGCATAAATCAAGTTGCATATTTATATCAGATATCAAAGGCGGCGTAACAAAGGAACGGCTAAATGTTATAACCAATAGTTCTGACGGATTTAAAATCGCCGATGAGGATTTACGCCTCAGAGGTCCCGGTGATTTTCTCGGCAACCGCCAACACGGACTTCCTAAACTCAAAATTGCCGACCTTTTTGCAGATGCCGATACCTTACGCCTCGCAGGATTTGCGGCAGCAAATATTCTCGAAAGTGATCCTCGGCTCAAAGAGGAAGAGCATCTTGCTTTAAGAGAAGAAATTATAGCCCTTTATAAAAAACTTAACGAAAATTAAAGCAAAAAACTCCAACCTTTATGGGTTGGAGTTTTTATTTATTTTGCTACAATTTGGCGGGCGCTCGTTTTACCCTCGGGAGTAATCTCCCCTGCCTTCTCAAGTGAAATCTTAGTAAGGAAAGGACCTACAATTTCATAGATAAGCACCGAGAACAAGGTGAGATTTGCTATCATATGACCTTCGGTTCCGAGTTCCGACGCTTTAATTGCCATACCAAGAGCAACACCAGCTTGAGGGAGAAGCGTTATTCCGAGATATTTAACGATATTCGAATTGCAACCCATTGCCTTTGCGCTTATAAATGAGCCAACATATTTACCTATCGAACGGGTGATTATATAAATAATACCGATAATCACCACTACCATATCGGTAAACACCGAAAGTTCAAGTTCGGCGCCGCTTAATATGAAAAAGAGCATAAATATAGGCGCGGTCCAACGGTCGAGGCGATCCATAAGTTCTTCTGAAAAATCACAGATATTGCAAAATACCGTGCCTAGCATCATACAAACGAGAAGTGAAGAAAAGGCAATATGTACGCCAAAAATATTAAATTTAAGCATTGAAAGGGCTACGGTCAGGAGCACAAAAGTAACCGACATTGAAAGTCGCTTTGAGCGTGAATGGAAAAACCTTTCAAAGAAACTGAACAAAAGTCCCATAACAAAACCGAGTCCCAAAGACAGTACCACTTCCAAAACGGGCTCAACGATAACCGAAAGAACATCCACCTTTCCCGAAATCATTGCCTTGGCAACACCAAAGGAAACGGCAAACACTATAAGTCCCACCGCATCATCGAGGGCAACTATGGGAAGCAGAATTGAAGTAAGGGGACCCTTGGCCTTATACTGCCTTACGACCATTAAGGTGGCGGCGGGGGCGGTAGCCGAAGCAATAGCGCCCATAATTACGGCAGTAGGGAGTGTTATTTTATCGGGGAAAAGGAAATGAAGTCCTATAAAAGCCGCATCCACAAGTACGGTTGCGGTAATGGCCTGAACGATACCTATAACCAACGCCTGCTTACCGATATGCTTAATATCCGACATTCTGAATTCATTGCCGATAGAAAAAGCGATAAAACCTAATGCCACATCGGAAATTGTGGAATAACTTTTTATATCTTTCATACTCGTAAAACCTAATCCCGATAAACCGAAGGCACCAAGCAAATAAGGCCCTACAAGAATTCCCGCAATAAGATAGGCAGTAACAGCGGGAAGTTTAAATAATTTTGCCAGACGGGATAGCATAAGTCCCGCAAACATAGCGATAGATAAACTGAGTAAAATCTGCATATAATCATCTCGATAATAAAAATTCAACCCTATTATTCTATTCCTATACCGCTATAAAGTCAAGATTAAAAATAGATAAAAAATAAACCTCACAGGCACTAAAATCTGTGAGGTTTTTATGCATATTAGTTTGAAGTTTCGTAAGCAACTCTTAGAGTATCTGCGGGGAAAGGTTTTTCCATCTGAAGCGCTTCGAAAATATCGTAATTAACGACCTTTCCTGCCTTATATCCAACAACTCGGTTGCCTATACCCTGATTTAAAAGATGAACCGCTTCGTTGCTGAGTTTGGTAGCGATAACTCTATCTCTAACGGTAGGTCTGCCGCCACGCTGAACGTGGCCTAAAATAGTAGCTCTTGATTCGATACCCGTTCTTTCCTCGATTTCCTTTGCCATCTCTTCAACGCCGCCAACGCCTTCGGCAACGACTACAACAAAGTGTTTTTTGCCTGTCTGACGGGAATCCTCGATTTTCTTGACAATCTCATCGGTAGTAACGGGGACTTCAGGTACCGCGATAGCGGTAGCGCCTGCAGCGATACCGCAGTTAAGGGCGATATAACCTGCATGTCTACCCATAACTTCAATGATGGTGCAACGCTCGTGAGATTGAGCCGTATCACGAAGACGGTCAATCATTTCCATAGCGGTATTCATAGCAGTATCATAACCAATGGTGAACTCAGTAGAAGCGATATCGTTATCGATAGTTCCGGGAACACCAACGCAAGGAATTCCTCGCTCGGATAAATCTCGGGCGCCTCTAAATGAGCCATCGCCACCGATTACAACGATGCCTTCAATACCGTGTTTTTTACAGGTCTTTATGGCTTCCTGCATTCCCTCTTCCTCTTTAAAACGAGGGCTTCTTGCGGTAAAAAGTGTTGTTCCGCCTCTGTGAATTGTATCAGACACAGAACGGACATCCATATCAATTATATCATCTTCAATAAGACCGTTCCATCCTCTTTTGATGCCTTTAACGGTCATACCTAAAGAAATAGCCGTTCTTACAGCCGCGCGGATAGCCGCATTCATTCCCGGCGCATCGCCGCCGCTGGTGAGCACACCTATAGTTTTCATAAATTAATCACTCCAAAAAACTTTGCTGATATTAGGATTGTTAAGCGAACAACAAATCATCAAACATTATAAAACATTTTTTCCCATTTATCAACAATAAATTTAATTATTTTATAAATTTCGTTCGCTCTTCACCCGTTACGGAATAAAGGGCCGTTAAAAGTTCATCGCTAACCGATACTCTTAAATGCTCGGGTGCTTCTAACTTTTTACCCGTATCCTCACAGACAATATATACAGAAGTGTTTCCGCGATTGCTTTGCAAAATTTCTTTAACCTTAGTGAATTCATCGGAATTTACACTTTTTATCTTAATATATAATCCCGATTTAATTTTCTTCTGCGATACCTTTGCGGCAGATTCGGGGATGAGTTCAACCAATTCGCATATGATTTCGGTATCTCTATCCTCCCTTTCACTTACTTTGCCGTGCATAATGACAGCATTACCCGCGGTAAACATACTGCGGTATCTGGCGTAAGCCGTTTGGAATATTGTTACCGCTACTTTACCCGTAGTATCTTCAATAGCGGTAAAAGCGAGAACATTATTGTTTTTAAGTTGTTTGGTCTTGGTTTCTTCAAGAACACCCGCTATTCTAACACGGGCGCCGTCAGAATATTTTTTATCCGCTATATCGCATATGGGGGCAAAACCAGCGCTCTTAACAAAGTTCTCGTATTGCTTCATTGGGTGGCCCGAAAGATAAAGTCCCGTTGCTTCTTTTTCCATAGCAAAAAGTTCATTTTGAGGCATTTCATCAACCTTTTTGAGCGTGAACTCATCGGGCTCATCGTTGCCGAAAAGACCAAGTTGTCCATCCCCCATAAAGCGCCTTTGCTCATCAACTATGGAAATCACATTATCTATATTATAAATCATAGTGCGGCGGTTATCCCCAAGATTATCTAAAGCTCCGCATTTAATAAGTCCTTCAAGGGCTCTTCTATTCATCTCTTTACCGCAGTTTCGTTTGCAAAAATCGTAAAAAGATGCGTATTTCCCGCCCGCTTCCCGCTCTTTGACAAGTTTATCTATAAGCGATGAGCCGAGATTTTTAACAGCCAAAAGACCGAAGGATACATTCCCGCCTTTTGAGGTAAACTGGGCAACGCTATCATTAACAGAAGGCGGTAAAACCTTAATACCGAGTCGCTTGCATTCCTTTGTATAGAGATTTATTTTATTTGTATCATCCAGAACACTCGTAAGAAGCGCCGCCATATATTTATCGGGGTAATGGTACTTTAAATATGCGGTTGTATACGCCACTACGGCATACGCCGCGGCGTGAGATTTATTGAAGGCATAGGAACTGAAAGCCGACATTTCATCGAAGATTTTAGCGGCAACTTCTTCGCTTACTCCCCTATTTACTGCGCCTTCGCAAATTATATTTCCATTTTCATCCTTTTCGCCGTAAATAAAAGCGGTACGCTCTTTTTTCATAACATCATGCTTCTTCTTGGACATAGCCCTTCGCACGATATCTGCGCGACCGAGCGAATATCCCGCAAGAGTGCGGAATATCTGCATCACCTGTTCCTGATAAACGATACAGCCATAGGTAACCTTCAAAATCGGCTCTAAAAGAGGTGTATCATAGGTAACGGCTTCAGGGTGATGGCGGTTATAAATATATCTGGGGATAGAATCCATTGGGCCAGGTCGATAAAGGGAAAGAATTGCAATTAAATCCTCAAGGGTTTCGGGACCGAAACGGCGAAGAACATTCTTCATACCGTCCGATTCAAATTGGAATATACCGTCGGTAAATCCATCTCCCATCATTTTAAAGGTTTCTTTATCATCAAAAGGAATTTTATCCGCAGAAAATAACGGATTTTCCTTTCTGATTTCCTTTTCGGTATCGGCGATAACAGTAAGATTTCGAAGTCCCAAAAAATCCATTTTGAGAAGGCCTAATTCATCAAGGGCGGTCATAGTATATTGGGTTACGACCATACCGTCATTTACCGCCAAAGGCACATACTCATCCACCCTTTTATCCGAAATAACCACACCTGCGGCATGGGTTGAAGCGTGGCGGGGCATACCTTCCACCTTAATCGCCATATCTAAAAGTTCTTTTATCTGGTCATCGGTTTCGTAAAGGTTTTTAAGTTCGGGGGTTGTATTAATCGCCTTTTCCAAGGTCATACCCATAGCGTGAGGTATAAGTTTGGCGGTTTTATCGCAAACATTATAGGGCAAGTCCATCGCCCTTCCCACGTCCCTTACGGCCGCTCTCGCGGCAAGGGTACCGAAGGTAACAATCTGCGCTACATGGTCTGCGCCGTATTTATTAACCACATAATCAATAACTTTAGGTCTGTTTACGAAGCAGAAATCTATATCAAAATCGGGCATAGAAACCCTTTCGGGATTTAAAAATCTTTCAAAGAAAAGTCCGTATTTTATGGGGTCAACACCCGTTATTCCTATGCAGTAGGCCGCTAAACTTCCCGCGCCCGAGCCACGCCCCGGACCTACGGGTATACCGTTTTCCTTTGCGTAATTCACAAAATCCCAAACTATGAGATAATAATCCACATATCCCATTTTATTGATTACGGAAAGTTCATAATCAAGGCGTTCTTTTACGCTTTCATCGGGGTTTTGGCCGTACTTTTTATAAAGACCTTCATAGCATTTTTCTTTAAAATATTCGAAATGATCTTTATCTCCCGTATCAAAAAAGGGCAGTTTGATTTTGCCGAATTCAAATTCAACATTACATCTTTCGGCGATTTTTACTGTGTTTGAAAGGGCTTCGGGTGTATCACCGAAAAGTTCCTGCATTTCATCGTAACTTTTAAGATAAAACTCTTCCGTTTTAAATTCCATAGAGTTATCATCTGTAATTTTACTGCCGGTTTGAACGCACAGCAAAACTTTATGCATAAAACTATCTTCTTTATTAAGATAATGCACATCGTTGGTAGCCACAAGGCCGATATCAAGTTCCTTCGCCAATTTTTTAATAAGGGGGTTAACATATTTTTGCTCGGCTATGCCGTGATCCTGAATTTCAAGGAAATAGTTATTCTGACCAAAGGTTTGACGGTACCAAATGGCAATATCTCTGGCTTCTTCGTAATCGTTTTTCATAAGAGCGCGCGGTATCTCACCCGCAAGACAAGCCGATAGGGCTATAAGGCCTTCGCTATGCTTTTCGAGAAGTTCTCTATCCACTCTGGGTCGGTTATAAAAACCTTCAGTAAAGCCCGCCGAAACGAGTTTAATGAGATTTTCATAACCCTTATTATTTTCGCATAAAAGCACAAGGTGACTGTAATCGCCGCCTTCATATTTTTGCTTATCAAAACGGGATTTGGGCGCGACATAAACTTCGCACCCGATAATAGGTTTAATTCCCTTTTTCTTGGCCGCTTTATAAAAATCAATGGCGCCGTACATAACGCCGTGGTCCGTAATTGCCACTGCATTTTGACCAAGCGCTTTGGCTTGGTCCATCAATTTTTCGATACGGCAGCAGCCGTCGAGCAAACTATATTCCGTATGCAAATGCAGATGAACGAACTTCATACCGTACCCTTCTTTCCTTTTGATTTTCCTATTTCTTTATATCTTCGTAAATTTCCATTATTTTTTTAAGTCGATGGTTGAGCCCCGAAACCGTTAAACCTTCCTTTGACTTTTTGCAAAGTTCACGAAGGGAAAGAGAGGGGTTTTCCATTCTTAAATTTGCCGCCTCAATAAGCGGCTCAGGTAAACTTGCGAGCATATCTCTTTTAATCAGATATTCAATGGCT
Organism: Clostridia bacterium; assembly: GCA_017441045.1. Next base: position 447 of record JAFSAK010000054.1, on the reverse strand, counting down.
TTTCTCTGATTAATTGATGCTTCGACGGTGCGGTTTATATTACCGCTATCACAGTTTCTGGCCCTATTTGTATTGTTTTTAACGCTTTTAATAATCGAGGTTTCGATAACCTCCAAACTTCTTGTAGAAGCGCCCATAAGGGCCAATAGGTCGCTTATTGTTTCATTCTTTTTAATATATACTACGTAGCCCTTGCCCCGCGTAGAAATATGGGCATCTATATAATGTTCAGAGAGGAGAAATTTAAATTCCTCCGCCAAATTTTTCTCTTTTATGGGGAAATCAACTCTATAAGCGGTATCGGGGTCAGAAAGATGACCGCACGCAAGAAAAGCGCCTCTTATAAAACTTGCGGCGCAGCAATCCCGCTCAAAGTTTTCCTTATTAATTTTCCCATCATATATACCAAAATCCACCGAAGCGAGAATTTTGAGGCGGTCCGCCTCG
>JAFSAK010000053.1 GCA_017441045.1 Clostridia bacterium | reverse complement strand
TGGCGAAAAAAGATGCAAAACTGCCATTTTAAGCCGCTTGTACCAAGAGTTTTTCTTCCATTTTTTAAGTTCAATTTCCTTTGAACATTTAAGCATCTCATTAAAATGCGCTTTAATATCCATAACCGTATCATTATCGGAAAACCAAACACCGCACTCAAAATGCAGAGCAAAACTTCTATAATCCATATTTACGGTGCCAACGGTAGAAACGCGGTCATCGGAAACAAAAATTTTTGAATGGATAAATCCGGGAGTATATTCGTAAATTTTAACACCCGCTTCTAAAAGTTCAAGATAATTATACTGGGTTACGGGATGTACATACCATTTATCAGGTATATAAGGTGTAATGATTTTTACATCAACACCCGCATTGGCCGCCATTTTAAGCGTACCTATCATAGTATCATCAATAATTAGATACGGCGTTGTAATATAAACATATCTTTGCGCCGTATTAAGCATCTGCAAATAAATGCCCTCGGCAGGTGTTTCCTCATCCAACGGGTCATCGCTATACGGCAAAACAAAGGCACTGCTTTTTACGCTGAAATCTGCGAGATGGGATTGCATATTAATTTCTTCATTTGTGGTAAACTTCCAGATACTGCAAAACATAGCAAGAAAGCTCTTTACAGCTTCCCCTTTAAGTATCACCGCGCAATCCATCCAATAACCAAAACGCTCATATTCATTTATATACTCATCGGCAAGATTTATTCCGCCCGTTACTGCAACTTTACCATCAATAACAACAATCTTTCGGTGATTACGGTTATTCATAAACACATCTAAAGAAGGTTTGATTTTATTAAAAACTGCCACCTTTATTCCTTTAGAGCGCAAGCGATAAATAAAATTCTTATTCTGGCGTTTTATAGAGCCGAAATCATCAAAAAGTACCTTGACTTCCACCCCTTGCTTAACCTTTTTTTCAAGTATCTTAAAAACGCTATCCCACATTTTACCTTCGGCGATAATGAAAAATTCAATAAATATGTATTTTTCAGCCGCTTCAAGTTCTTCTAAAAAACGAGGTAAGAATACCTCGCCGGGAGCCAGATACTCAACGCTCGTATTTTTATATAGCGGATATCCCGATGCGGCGGTTAGGTAATCCGCCTGTCTGGAATGGGGTAAATCATCATATCTCAATGTTTCGTGAACTGCGCTATCATCAGGAAGTTGCGATAAATAATAATTTTCGCATTTTTTCATTCTGTTTTTAAGGTGAGGAAGTACACGGCCTCCGCCGAAAAGAATAAAGAGCGAAATACCAAAAATGGGAAATGCAAAAATAAATATTATCCAAGCAATTTTATAATTTGGATTACCGCGGCGGTTTATTATTACAGCTACGGTAACTATAGCGATAATTTCAAAAATCCAAAAAACCGCAATGGATTTAGTAGAAAAATTATATGCAAGGCCTATGAGAAATCCTATCTGCAACAGTAAGAAGAAGGCCGAAAAAACTACATGAGCGGGAAACGGAATACCACGTTTATTTTTAACTTTAACATTTTTCATAATATCCTTCTCCTTTCTTGATTATTAGGATTATTTTACCATATTTTTAATCTATTTTCAATATCTTATGCAAAAATTTAAAAACCCTTCACAATTTGTGAAGGGTTTTAATAATTTTATTCTGCCGCCTCTTCGGTTACTTCGGGGGCTGCTTCTTCTATTGCAGGTGCTGTTTCCTCTACGGGAACTTCTTCTACAACTTCTTCAACCTCTGCTGCTTCTTCGGGAGCTTCATCGGGAAGAAGAACGCTTCTTGAAAGACTTACGCGCTTTTTATCTGCATCAACGGCAATAATCTTAACCTCGATTTCATCGCCAACGCTAAGTTCATCCTGGGGCTTAGCAATATGCTTTTTAGCAATCTGAGAAATATGGATAAGGCCATCAACACCGGGAACTATACGTGCAAATGCACCGTAAGAAGTGATGCTAACTACCTTAACGGTAACAACATCATCAACATTATAGTTAGAGGTGAAGATATTCCAAGGATTATCCTCTTCTTTCTTATATCCGAGAGAAATTTTCTTCTTCTCGGTATCAAGATCCTTAACATATACATCTACAGTATCGCCAACTGCGAGAATCTCTGCGGGATTCTTAATTCTCTGCCAAGAGAGTTCAGATATATGTACCATACCATCAACGCCGCCGATATCGACGAATGCGCCATAAGTGGTAAGGGATTTAACAACGCCTGTGAAACGGTCACCAACAGCGATGGATTCCCAAATCTTAGCTTCTGCTGCCTTGCGCTCTTCACGGAGAACACTGCGAACAGAGCCTACTGCCTTACGGCCTCTGCCAATTTCGATAATGCGGAAGGAAACTTCCTTACCCTTAAGATCTTCAAGAGCTTCATTTCTGGAAGCAGTTGCCTGAGAAGCAGGGATAAATATGCGAATATTATTTGAATAAACAACTACGCCGCCCTTAACTACATCCTTAACTACGCCTGTTAACACTTCAGCAGAATCTTTAGCGGCTACTATCTTATCCCAACCGGCGATAGCATCATAACGGCGCTTTGAAAGCATTGCGGTTCCTTCCTGATCGTTTATCTTCATAATGATAAGATCAAGAGTATCTCCGACCTTAACTTCCTTTACAAGATCAACATTGGGATCGAGGGAATATTCATCAGCAGAAATATATCCTGCAAGACCTCTTCCAATATCAACTTGTATTTCGGTAGCGTTAACTGCAAGTACAGTTCCGCTTACCTTTTGATCGCCTGTTAAATTGCTGAGCGATGCTTCAAAAGCTTCTTCATCTGTCATTTCCTCGAAGCTTTTCTGAACAGGTTCTTTTACCTCCACCTGTTCTTCAACCGGTTGTAAATTTTCCGACATGGTTCTAATAACCTCCTTAATTATACCTGCGGGCGTAGATGCGCCTGCAACCACTCCGATTTTTTCACAATCAGAAAACCAAGAAAAATCAAGTTCCTTCGCAGTTTCTATAAGATATGTTTTTTCGCAAAGAGAAGCGCACACATCAAAAAGTTTTGAAGTGTTAGAACTATGCCTGCCGCCTATAACAATCATAACATCATTACTCTCGGCAAGGGTTCTTGCTTCACTTTGACGCATCGAAGTAGCATTACATATTGTATCAAAAATTTTTGGGTTTGTATAGAGTTTTTTTAATTTTTTTTGAACTTTTTCCCACTTTTTTGCGTTAAAAGTGGTTTGAGCAACGGCAGAAACCTGTTTTTTTAGAATTTCGGGGTTATCCACCACGAGTTTTTCCAGTTCTTCCTCAGAAGAAAACACGATGGTTTCACCTTTGCTATGGCCAACAATACCCATAACTTCTTGATGATTTTTATCGCCTGCAATAAAAATCAAATTGCCTTTTTCGCTTTCTTCGGCAACGATTTTATGGATTTTGGCAACAAAGGGACAGGTGGCATCTGCAACTGCCACTCCCGATTTTTCGGCTCTTTCATAGGTAGCCAAATCAACTCCGTGAGAACGGATAACAAGGATACTATCCTTCTCCGCCTCTTCGGGCGCATCAACGATTTTTACGCCCTTTTCAGCCAATTCTTCTACCATCTGGCTATTATGAATAATGGGACCTAAAGAACAAACCTTTTTTCCCTCATCCACCAAATCGTAAACCATTTGCACCGCTCGGTTTACACCAAAGCAAAAGCCCGCGGTTTTGGCTAATGTTATTTTCACTTATTATCTAACCTTTCATTAATTATGGAAAGAATCAAATCTACCGACTGCTCCAAATCGCATTTTGAAGTATCTGCAAGTACCGAATCCTCTGCGGGTTTTAAGGGAGCAATTTCTCTATGAGAATCGTTATAATCCCTTTTTTCGATATCGGCAAGGACTTCATCATAATTAACTTCCATACCCTTTGCGGTCAGTTCTTTATATCTGCGTTTTGCTCTTTCTTCGGCAGAAGCGGTCAGAAAGATTTTAACTGTTGCATCGGGAAGGACAACTGTGCCTATATCTCTGCCATCCATAATAACATTATTTTCTCTTGCCAGTCGGCGCTGCATTTCGAGTAAAAACGCTCTAACCTCAGGTTTTGCAGAAACCGCAGAAGCCATTAATGATGCTTTAGGGGTGCGGATAAGTTCGGATACATCTTCACCGTTCAAAAATACCCTTTGCTCACCGTTAATGAATTTAATATCGACCTTGGTGCCTTCAAGGATTTTGCCAATATCACAATTTAAATCCTCATCGTAACCCTCGTTCATAAATTTAAGGCCGATGGTTCTGTAAAGTGCGCCCGTATCAACATATATAAAACCAAGTTTCTTTGAAACGGTTTTAGCAATTGTACTTTTACCTGCACCGGCAGGCCCGTCAATAGCAACAGAAATCATATATTTTCTCCTCTTAAAACTGAATTTTTACCCGCAAGGTATCCCGTAGAAAAGGCGATCTGCAGATTAAATCCGCCCGTATAGGCATCTACATCTATAATTTCACCTGCAAAATAAAGGCCATCTACAAGTTTTGATTCCATAGTTGATGAATTAATTTCTTTAATGGGGATACCGCCCCTTGTTATAATTGCTTCATCAATAGGTCTTGTCCCCGTTATTTTAAGGGTAAAACCCTTAATTAATTCTGCAAGTTTAAGCCGTTCTTCGCGGCTTATCTGGTTAACCTTTACACTTGGTGATATGCCCGATAAGGAAACAATTATGGGAATTAAACTTTTTGGAAGAAGCGCATCTAAGGAGTTTGAAAAATCCTTATTAAGTTCTTCGGAAAAATCCCTTAAAATTCGCTTATCAAGTTGTTCCATAGTCAAGGCGGGTTTTAAATCGATAACCGCTTTATATGCCTTATTATTAAAATCTTTAATATGCGCCGATGCGCTTAACACCAAAGGCCCCGATATGCCGAAATGGGTAAAAAGCATTTCGCCCATTTCGCAAAAAATTGGTTTCTTTCTCCCCTCTTCATATACGGACAGGGCAACATTTTTAAGAGTTAAACCCGACAACCTTGAGCAAAATCCTTCGTGACACTCAAGGGGAATTAAAGATGGCTTAATATCGGTTACGGTATGGCCTATGTTTTCGGCCATTTTATATCCATCACCGCTGGAGCCCGTTACCGAATAGGACATACCGCCCGTTGCTAAAATAACGCTATCTCCACTATGAAACTCCCCGTTTTCCAAACGAACGCCGCAAACTTTTCCATCATTTACTTCTATACTTCGGGCTCTGCCTTCTATGATTTTGCAGTTTTTCTTTGCGTTCTTTACAAGGGCGTCAACAATATCTACCGCTTTATCCGAAACGGGAAAAACTCTATTACCCCTTTCGGTTTTGAGGGGTACTCCCCACTCTTCAAACATATCATAAGTATCTTTTGCGGAAAGAGAATTAAAGGCGGAATATAAAAATTTTCCATTATGAGAAACATTGGAAATAAGGGTATCAATATCACAATTATTCGTAACATTACATCTTCCCTTACCCGTTATCATAACCTTTCTTGCGGGGCGGGAGTTTCTTTCTATAACCGTAATTTCGGCCATATTATCCGCCTTGGCAGCACTTATTGCCGCCATAAGACCTGCGGCTCCGCCGCCGATTATAATTAGTTTGCTCATTACCCCACCGCCTTTCATAACAAATCTATTTTACTACAAACAAAGCTAAAAGTAAACAAAAAAACCGAGTAAAACTCGGTTTAAATTTTGAAAATTTTAGAAATTTTAGGATGTAGACGGGAAATATAAAACATAGCTATACGGGAAACTGCGATATCATATAAAACAAAAACTACATTTGCAGCCGCCCAGAAGACATATGTACCCCATTCGCCTACAGCGCCGAAATCATCAAAGGAAATCCCTAAAATCGACACAGAAAGTTTATAATATGCCACTATGCAAATATTAAAAACCGCAAATTTGATAAGCCATTCAATTGGCGATTTTCCGATTTTTTCCACCAATGCCTTCACTATCGGATAGAACCCAAAAAGCAAAACGTATAAAATTTTGGTTTCGGGTTCGGCAGTTAATAAAACGAGGAAAGCGCTTGCAATATATGTTCCCACCGCGTATTTAATTCCGATTTCTATGCAAACCACCATAACCGCAAGACCTGCTACCGCGGGGATGGCATAGGTAAGATATGGGAAATATCCTGTTAACATTATAACGGTGGCAAGAGCCGCACATATGGCGGAAAGTGTTAATTTAGCCGTATTTTTCATATTAGCAACAACGAATCAGGTCCCCGCCCATACACTCACAGCAACAGTCAGCGCAGATTAGTCCTTGACAAACATCACAACCTGTGCAACTACTTGCTCCGCCGTATGAACGGTATGGGTTATTATACTGTCCTGCGCTCTGTCTTTGAGCATTACGAACTGCATTTTGATACTCTGTATTATAAGGGTCCATTCTGGAGGCGGTTACGAAACTTGTATACGCTTGGTCAAACCAACCTCTCCTATATAGAACGGTTCCGTTTAAGAAGTACCACTCGGCATTTCTTGACTGAGGCGGAACTCCATCCAATAATTCTTGGGCTTGTTCAAGTCGACCTTGATTTATAAGCGAACGAACTTCAGGAAATGCCGAAGGTCCAGATGACTGATAACTGCCGCCATTTTTTCTATTTGACGAGCCATTTTTACGCTCGTTCATTATAGAATCGTAGGCCTCGTTAATCTCCTTCATCTTTTCTTGCGCCAAATCTGAAAGAGGGTTATCGCCATAATTATCGGGATGATATTTTCTTGCAAGATTTCTATAGGCATCTTTTACCTGTTCATCAGTAGCATTTCTGCCGATGCCTAAAACTTCATACGGATCTTTCATTTTTCAGTTCCTCCAAATTTCGTTCCAAACCTAAATATATAATATTACCGAGAATAGTTTCATATTTTTTTATTTCAAGCAGTTCAAATGCTTTAGCAGCTTCGCTTATACAAAAATATAGCTGGGCTTTGGCTTTATCAAAGGTCTCATTTTCTTGTGTATTTTTAAAAACATTATAGTTGCCCGTTTTAATATCCTTCGGCAAATCATTTACGGCATCAAGAATATAGATATATCTTCCGAGGCAATACCCAAGCCGCTCTAAAACTCGTTTCTGCTTTTGGTCACTGCTACAAAGGGTAAAAAGTTTCGAAAGCATCAAAGCCGAAGGATCGGCGGCCATATCCAAACTATCGCAATTTCTCTTTTCGAGTTTGTTTTGGGTTTCGATATATTCTTTCACCCACTCCTCTATCTGAGGATATGCCTTTGACGCCTTTTTATGAGCCCCCGAAAATATCGGCTTTAAAATTTTGAATCCGAGCTTTTTAAAGCCCTTTTCATCGGATATATTATCCAATATCTTATAGTATAACAGTATCATTGCCGCGGCGCAAGGCATTTCTAAATCTTCGGCTTCCTTGCAATAGTTACACTTTTTAAGGGGATTAAAAGCGCAACGCTTTTGCTCATAAACGGGACAACCGTCCTTAAGGGACATATTCAGCATAGCCAAAAAAGTGAAATCATAACTTAAAGTCAGGCGGGATATAAACCCGTAATTTTTACCGAGTTTCTTACAAAGGGTGCAATACACCGCTTTATACGCCTCAAACTCTTTAATTTTGAGTTCGGGCTTATCCGCTTTAATATAACCGAACATACCTGTCCCTCCCCTTTTATCATTTTATATCATAAATTTTATTCTTTGGTGAATAATATATGAATTTAAAGAAGTTTTTTAAGGAACTTGCCTGTATATGATTCCTTGCATTCGGCAACCTTTTCGGGAGTGCCTTCGCAGACAATGTAACCGCCTCTGTCGCCGCCCTCGGGACCTAAATCAATTATATGGTCTGC
>JAFSAK010000052.1 GCA_017441045.1 Clostridia bacterium | reverse complement strand
TTGGTGTTATAGATAAAGAGAAAAATCAACTTGCAATTAAGTGCGTAATAAATCAAATGTAAAAAAAGGAGGAGTAAATATGAAGAATGCAGTAATTTTAGGCACCTTTGATGGTCTGCATAGGGGACATCAAGCGGTTATAAACTGTTCTGAGGGCTATAATATTATTGCAGTTACTTTTAATGCTCCACCCAAAATGCATTTTGATAAATCTATGGGAGTTTTAATGCAAAATGAAGATAGATTTAATCAACTTAAAGAGTTAGGCGTATCGGAAATTTATGCTTTAGATTTTAATGAGGTTAAATCCATTGAGCCCTATGATTTTCTTCAAATGATAAATGAAAAATATTTGCCTCGCCTTTTTGTATGTGGTTTTAATTACCGATTCGGTCGTAATGCCGAAGGTGATACTGATACTTTAAAGGCATATTGCGAGAAAAATGGTATAGATTTAAAGGTGGCCGATAGCGTTGATATCGATGGCCAAACCGTTTCTTCAACCCTTATCAGAAATTTGATTTCTGAAGGCGATATAGAAAGGGCAAATACCCTTCTTTATAAACCTTTCGGTTTTACTGCGGAGGTTATAAACGGCGATAAAAGGGGAAGAAATTTGGGATTCCCTACGGCCAATCAAATATATCCGAAAGAGATGCAGAAACTAAAATTCGGTGTTTACCGTTCCCGCGTTTTGATTGACGGCATAGAATATAAAGGAATTTCAAATATCGGCATTAGGCCAACTTATCGCACCGAAGGTCCTACTTGCGAAACATATATTTACGATTTTTCCGGCGATATTTACGGTAAATATATTCGCATAGAGCCCTTAAAATTTTTAAGGGAAGAGCAAAAATTCAGTACCGCAGAAGAATTAAAAAAAGCGGTGCTTAAGGATATTTTCGGCTAATATTCTATTGACTTTTTACAATAATAATTATAAAATAAAAATATATAAGTTTATATAAACTGTTTAGGAGTAAAAAATGAAAAAAATTATCAGTTTTCTGGTTGTTTTGGCTCTGATTTTATCTTGCGTATCTTTGGTAGGGTGCAGTGAGGTGGATAATAATTACGGGGTTGAAAGCGAAATAGAGAAGGATGAGGATTCCGCATCCGAGTTTGAAATTCCTGAAATTAAGTCCTCTGATAAAGTTATGCCAACGTATCTTGATATAAGTCTTTATGATGAGGAAAACTATTCAAGCGTTTATCTTGGCTCAAAATATAAATACCGTATCACGTATGCTGGTAGTAATCTCTCCCTTCCTACCGATTATAAAACCTTTGTTAAAGAAGGTTGGCAGTTCGCCGAAGGCACTGAATATGATGAAAAAACCTTGGTTTTAGCAGGTGAAAAATTAGAGGTTACCTTTGTTAACGAATATGATAATATTATTGATGTTGTATTTTATAATAGCGGAAAGTCATCGGCATCAATTAAAAAGTGTGATATCGTTAAATTTATAATTAAGGAAAATTATCTTAATATTGAAGATTCCAAATACGGTCAGTTCTGGGTTAACGGCGTTGGTAACGGTTCTGCAATTACCGATGTTATCGAGCGTCTCGGCGCCCCCTCCCATTTCCTTTCCGTCAGCGATACGGAATATCATCTTGATTATTTTATCAGTAAGGATGATAAGCGCAGCGGAATTATGGTTAATATCGATCCCCTTAATGATACCGTAAATTCAATTGAAATATCTTATTATTAGAAATATCTTATTATTAATTAAAATTTAAATGCCGCTTTTAAAAGCGGCATTATCTATACATAAGGAGAGCTTTATGGATTTCAAAAATTGTTTTACTCCCGCCGATTTTCTTCTTCCTAAAAAGGATTTCAGTAAGTGGGCGGTTATAGCGTGTGACCAATATACGTCCGAACAAGAATATTGGCGAAAAGCAAAAGAGATAGTGGGGGATAAACCTTCGGCTCTTAACTGTATTTTACCTGAAGTTTATCTTAAAGATGATAATTCCGATGCCGTAAAGAAAATCAATGAAAAAATGGATGAGTATTTGAGTCAAGGCGTTTTCGATGAGGTTAAAAATAGTTTTATCTATGTTGAAAGAAAGCAGTGCGATGGCCGTACCCGTTTTGGTATCGTAGGTAAAATCGACCTCGAGAATTATGATTTTACGGTTGGCACTACTGCCGCCATCAGAGCTACCGAACAGACCGTTTTATCGAGAATTCCGCCACGCGTTGAAATTCGTAAAAACGCGCCCCTTGAGATGCCTCACGTAATGCTTCTTATCGATGACCCTGAAGATTCGGTTTTTAAGGGACTTAAAGCGAAAAAAGAGAATTTCCAAAAACTCTATGATTTTACCCTAATGCAAAACGGGGGAGAGATAAAAGGATATAAAGTAGATGAAGCCGTAGCCCAAAGTGTAATGGAAAACCTATCCAAACTTGCAGGTAATGGCGGACTTCTCTTCTGCGTGGGTGACGGAAATCACTCCCTTGCCACCGCTAAAAAATGCTATGAATTAAATCCTAATGAACTTAACCGCTTTGCCGCCGTTGAAGTTGTAAATATCCACGATAACGCGCTGGATTTCGAGCCCATTTATCGCGTGGTTTTCGGTGCAAATGCAGAAAAACTTATTGAAGATTTTATCAAGTATTGCGGCGGAGAAAGTGATAATGCCAACGCAAAAGAATATATCTGCGTTTATGGGGATAAGGAAAGAACCATCCGCCTAGAAACTCGCGAAGAATTACCCGTTGCATCACTTCAGATATTCCTCGATAAATATCTTAAGGAAAATGCGGGTGAAGTTGATTATATCCACGGCATAGATTCAGTAAAGAAACTTTGCAAAACGGAAAATACGGTGGGATTTATATTCGAAGGTATGGGTAAAAGCCAACTCTTCTCTGCCGTAGAAAAAGATGGCTCTCTGCCTCGCAAAACCTTCTCGATGGGTCACGCCGATGATAAAAGATTTTATATTGAAGCGAGAAAAATCAAATAAATTTAAGCGCCCTTAATTTAAGGGCGTTTTTTATTGGTATAATAATATGGGTGATATTATGGATTTTTATAAAAGAGCTAAGGAAATAAAGGATGAAACCGTAGCGTACCGAAGATTTTTGCACTGTAATGCAGAAACGGGACTTAATATGCCAAAGGCAGTAGAGTATGTCTGTAAAGAACTAATAAAAATAGGATTAAAACCCGAAAAATGCGGCGGCGGTGTAACTGCTACTTTAGGGAAAGGGGAAAGGTTACTCCTTTTAAGAGCCGATATGGATGCCTTACCTATGAAGGAAGAAAGCGGTTTATCTTTCGCCTCGAAAACCGCCGCCGCCCATACCTGCGGCCACGATTTTCATACTGCCTTTCTTTTAAGCGCAGCAAAACTTCTGAAGAAAGAGGAAAATAAATTAAACGGCAGAATTAAATTAATGTTTCAGCCCGCCGAAGAAAATCTTACGGGTTGCAAAAATATGATAGATAGCGGACTTTTAGATAGAGAAACACCCGATTTCGCGCTATCCTTTCACGTGGGAGCGGGGAAGATACCTATAGGAACAATAATGTATAACAGTAATAGCGTTATGATGTATGGCGCCGATAGATTCGAGATTAAGATAAACGGAAAAGGCGGCCACGGTGCAATACCGAATCTTAACGCAGACCCGATAAAAACCGCCGTGGAAATATATACTGCCTTCAAAATACTGGCCGAAAAAGAAAATGTTTTAATAACAATAGGTAAATTTATGGGCGGAGATACTGATAATATTATTCCCGATACCGCTACTTTGGGCGGCTCTTTGCGAACAGATAGTAAAGAAAAACAAAAATACATTTTGGGGAAATTAAAAGAAATTGTTAATAAGAAAACCCAAGAAAATAAATGCGCCGCAGAAGTCATTTTAAACGCAAGTGTTCCGCCCCTTGTCTGCAATAAAGAATTTACCGAAAGGGTTGTAGGTTTTATAAGGAAATTAAATATAGAAAATCATAAAGAAATTCCTGATATAACGGTTACCGCTTCGGATGATTTTTCCCTTATAACCGATAAAATTCCTTCCGCTTATATTTATCTTGCTTGCGGTTTCGATGACGAAAGAGGAGAATATACCGCCCATAACCCCAAGGTTTTATTTAATGAAGATGTGTGCCCGTTGGGTGTAGCGGCCTTTTGTAAATGCGCATACGAACTGCTAAAATAAAAACTCCCCGAGGGGAGTTTTTTGGGTTTTCAAAATATAAATTGTAGTAGCAAAATATTGCAAACCGTTCCTAAAATTACGCTTATAAGGGTGTTGCGTTTTAAGATATATGAAGCAATAACCACCAAAGACGAAATTAGGGTAGGTAAAAATCCGTTTATGCTCGTAAAGGATATATCTTTAAGGCAGTATATAACCAACATTCCCATAATGGCGAAGGGAAGAGTGTCACCGAGTTTAGCAATGATTTTGGGCGTCGCGCGATTTTCTCCCCAAATTAAAAACGGAAGGAAACGTAAAAACGCCGTAACGAGAGCAATTATCGCCAGGGAAAGCCAAAAATATGAATTATTCATTTACAGTATCCCCCTTATATAAACATAGAAGTAAAGCAATTATTAACATTGCGGGGATAAGAAATTTTTCTGCGCCGAAAATAAGAAGACAACAAACCGAAACCACAATACCGATAAGGGCGGGAGAATGTTCTTTATTATCGAGCCATTGTTCCAAAAATATGGTTATAAAAAGGGCAGTCAGAGCAAAATCAATGCCTTCACTATTGAATTTAATAACAGTGCCTGCTATGGCTCCAAGGGCTGTTCCAAGCACCCAATACAAATGATTTAAAACTGAAACGATAGTGTAATATTTTCTTTGATCCAAAGGGGATATATCCTTATTATCTCTACAAACAAGCGAATAGGTTTCATCGGTGAGGGAGAAAACGAGATAGGGTTTTATGAGCCCCATATTCT
>JAFSAK010000051.1 GCA_017441045.1 Clostridia bacterium | reverse complement strand
GAAGCGTAGATATTCATTTTCTTAACGCTTCCTACACCCAACTTCATACAAATTTCCTCTAAGGTCATTTCTGCCGCAAGGTTATATACAAAGTCAAGTTTTTCGCCGTTTTTGATTTTGATATCGGCAACGGTAGCATCATTTCCGTCATAGGTATACTTATGTTCGCTACCGCTATATTCACTTTCATCCACCTTGGTCTGCTTACCGTTTGTATCGGTGCGGTAAACATCCATAGGAACATGGCTTGTAAGGTTTACAAGAGCATAGGGTTTAATCCATTCTGTTCCGTAAACGCCAAGTTCGGAAAGACGGATACCGTAAAGTTTGTTATAATTTTCCCTTGTTTCGCAATAATCCCAGTCACTGATAGGATAGGTAATGTGGAAGCTTACAAAACGGGCTACCACTTCGTTTTTAAGGGTAAATAGTTGCGAAACCGTGGTACCGTTTCCACCCTCTTTGGTATTGTCATAAGAAAGTATCATACTTCTGGACATAAAGAGTGAGTTTACATCATTTGAAGCGTACACTTCATATTTCCCTGTTTCGAGGCCTTTATTATCCCAGTTGTTTACGAAAAGTTTTTCAATAGCGTAAGTGGTACCTAAGTCATAATAAAAATGAATACTTATTGTATCATCCTTTTCGCTTATCACATAATTACCATAAACTGCGGCGCCCGTGCTGTTATTGTTATCAACGAGGGCTTGTGGGATATATTGTTTAGCCATAAAGTCGCTCCAGGCAAACTTTACGCCCGCTTTAATCTTAGGTTCTTTATCAACAAGAATGTTATTGCCGAGTTCTGCTATTCTGTCATTTGAGAATTTTCCTTTTTCCAGATCATAAGTGACAACATCACCCATTGCGACTATCTCCGCAAAACTTACGGTATTGCTATTACCGAACACGCGAATTCCTAAAAAGTTTCCCGAAACATCGGGCTTATCATCGAAATTAAAGCGCTGAACTAATTTACCTTCGTCGTTAGTGAAAGGAACTAAAAGGTTTTCTTGCAAGAATAAATCAGACTGCGAATTCGCCACGTAAATATAGTATTTATCCGCAATATTTGCATTATCATTATAAATGAAGAAATCCGAAATTTCGGCTTCGCCTTTAAATCTATAAATAAATTGAGTAAACGATGCCTCATTAGTATTGTCAAGGCCCGAAACTACGCCTACCGTAGTGTTATTACCATCGGTAAATAGTTCGGGAGCAACGCTTGACACTTCATTTTTAGCGTTGCCGTCGGCAGAATGATAGATAGTTGGAACAAGGCCCTCAAGCACATTGCGCTCAATAACATTCGTTAAATCGGCATCGGCAGTTTTATTATCATCATATGTGCTTACATTTGTGCCTCTGCCTATACTCAGACGATCTCTTACATCAACCGCATAGTCAAGCGCCTCTTTAAATGCTTCGGCGCCGCTATACTTTTCATAATCAATCTTAGAAATCTCATAAATCCAATCGGAAAGGTTCCAGCTATCGTTGCCTTTGGGCAAAAGACCTGCCGTCGCCTCAGTAACTATGCTACCGAGAGTTATGGTGCCGCCTTGGGCCTCACCGATGCTCATAAGCATACGGTAAACTACTCCATCATATAAAGTATGGTCCGAAACCCAATCGGTGCCATATTCTTCGCTGAAGGTCACCTTATGCCACTGCCCGTCACCTATAAGGGTGATTTCGCCGCCCAATTTAGTAGGTATAGCATTTTCATCTGCGCCGATAACAAAAATACCGTTAATAATTTCAGCGGAAGCGGCGCCTTCAAGCTTATACCAAAAATACATATCCTTAATTTGACCCGCGGTGAAAGCGCTTCTGCTGCCGCCCTCGAATTCATAGAGAACGGTTTGTTTATTACCACTGGTTTTATAGGCCGCCGCTATATCACTGAGGTCCGAGAATACGGCCATCTTGTTACCAAGATATGACTTTATGTTCGTAGCATCGGCGCCTTCGGGAAGATTTCCCATATAAGAAGCGGTATCCGTTACATAGGCATCTGCCGCAGACAAAACGCCTTCATCATTGAAATATCTTCTTCCGTATAGATATTCTCCCGAATTGGCATAAAGATTCTCGGTCGCTTTTTTAAGGCCTGCAATTGCAACCTGCTCTTCACAAAGAAGTTTTAATGCCTCAAGTTTTTCCTCAAAAGCTCTGGTGTTTCCGTAAGAACTAAGATCAAGAGCCATTGCGGCTTCGAGAATCTGTATAGCTTCCATATTGGCCGCCCCTTCGGGTGCGCCAACCTCTTTTTCAATTATGGCCGAGCCCGTTTGGAAGGAGGCGCCAGAAACATTTGATATACTTAATTGGAATCTATAAAATGTTTCGCTAAGATTACCTTGCCAATTCTCTCCGCCGATTTCTTTTGCGGAAATCTTCACCCACTCGCCGCTCTTTTCCGAAGAAATTATATGGGCGGGCAGTGTAGCATACTTAGCGCCGTTATCATTGGTTGCGAGTTGAATAGTAAGCGTTGCATCGGTGGTAAGATTATCAAACTTAACCCAGAAATAAATATCCTCTATACTACGGATACTGTATGGGGTTTTATCGGTACTTCCGTATGCTCTGTCCGTACCGTCTAAAAACTCATAAAGAATACACTGCTTTGAACCTAAAGAGCCCGAGGCTACAAGATTTTCCGCTTTAAAAAACTTGTTGCCAAGTTCAACCGATTCGGGCAGAATATCCGTATAGGAAGCAGCAGCCGCCATATTGGTATACCCGAACGTTCCCGATTGATTCCACCAACGGTTTGGCAGAACATTATATTTATCCTTCTGCGTCATCTCGCCCCAGGCAGTTATTAACTCCGCGGCGGCAAGATCGGCTTCAGTAATTCCGTAAACCGATTCCAAAGCGGCAAGAAGCGCCGCCTCAAAGGCCGCGGTATTACTATAATCAGAAAGGTCAAGGGCCCGCGCATTATCGACCCACTGCTCATTAGTCCAGGATGCAGAGCCATTAAGCGAAGTGTCCTCAAGTTCAAAGTAGAGTCCGCCAAAGGTGGTATTAACAGAGGCGACGCTCTGACCGATTGCCGCAGCATTTATAGTAACTCTTGTAAGATTATAGTTGCCCTTGGTGGTTAAAAATGCACCCCAATTAGCGCCAAAGGCATCCTTTACAGAAAGTTTATGCCAAGAGTTATCACCCGTTAGCACTACTCCCGTTTGCGCCGCTATATAGCTATATTTATCCGAACCGTTATAGCCCGCGAGTTCTATTCTTAATTCGATTTGTCCTGTAGATTTATACCAAAAATACATATCCTCAAGTTGAGTCAAGGTATATGCCGATGGGGTATCGCCATCCATATTATAGCCAACAACCGAAGCGGGTGAGTTTATAATACCCGTACCCGTAAATTGATAAAAACCATAGGCAGTGTCAACGTTTGTATCATAAATTAACTGCGTCGCGCCTGTATTGGTGTTTTTATACGCAGTGCCGTTTGAATCTTTGAAATAGAAAACCCTGAACCCTTCATATATTGGGGTGGGGTTGTATTCGAGTTTTGCCCATTCCTCCGCTAATATTTCAACATTGGGGTCAATCGAACTGAACGCCTTAAGGGCAACCACCGCATTATCAAAAGCGGCAGTATCAATATAAAGCGAGCGGTCAACCGTCTTTGCGGCATTCAGCCACTCATCCGCGCCCCATTCCGAAGTG